>JAJZMN010000183.1 GCA_021850345.1 Actinomycetes bacterium
GAGTTCGTGGACCGGTGTCGGGCCGGTGACCGGTCGATCTCCGAGGTGGCCCGGGATTTCGACCTGACGGAGTCGGCAGTACGCAGGTGGGTGGCCCAGGCCGAGATCGACGCCGGCGAGCGTCCAGGCCTGAGCACCGAAGAGCGCGAGGAGCTCTCCCGGCTCAGGCGGGAGAACAAGCGCCTGCAGGCCGATGTGGACCTGCTCAAGCGAGCGACGGCTTCTACGTGGACTCGGCGGTTATGTGGACTCGGTCGGTGGCGGAGGCCGTTCACGCTGGTCATTCCTGAAGGAGCACCCTCTTGACAAGAGGCGCTCCTTCAGGAATGACCAGCACCTTGGCGTCGCCTGCGGGTTCGCCGCGCCATCGGCTACCCTCGGCGGCGTGGGGTTGCGGAGGGCAGCCGCTCGCGCACGTGGCGCGGCGAGCTCGGTCCGCGCGGCGCACCTTGACGCCTGGCCGCTCATCGGCTCGCCGGCATCGGGGATCGGGATCTCCGACGGCATGAGGCTCGAGGCGGACGTCGAGGGGCTGGCGCTCGTCGATGCGAGTCACGAGGAGCGCCGGCGCGTCACATGGCGCGACGTCGAGCGATGGGAGGTCGCAGACCCGGCGGCCGCAGGGCGTGGCGACGTCGCGCGCGATCCAGGGCAAGTGCTGCTCACCGTGCATACGCGCGACGGCGCGCTGTCCGCGCTGGTCGAATCTCGCCAGGTCTCCTCCTTCCTCCCCGCACTTGACGAGCTGCGCGCCGGGGCCGCCGCGCGCGCTCGTGCAGCGCATCGGCGCCGATACGCGCGTCCCCTAGGTGCTGTCGCGGGCGCGCTCGTCCTCGTGGCAGGTCTCGCCGTTGCGCTCAGCGGGCAGCTCGGCTCGCCCCGGTCGATCTCGAAGGCGAGCTCGAGCGCACACCGCACGCCGCACGACGCGCTCGGCCGCGCCAGGCTCTCCTCGAAGGTGCACCTGGCCAAGGCGAGCGCGCCGCCCGCGCCCGCACCGCGTTCGGTGCAGTCGGCCCCGCTGGCTGCCCACGAAGCATTCGGCTTTCTCCCCTACTGGGAGCTCGCGAACCCCGGTGCCGAGCACCTCGCCTCGTTCAGCACTATCGCCTACTTCAGTGTCGACGTGACCGCAGCCGGGACGGTCGACGAACGCGCGTCGAACCCCGGGTGGGCGGGGTACGAGAGCCAGGCACTGGCCGACGTGGTGACCCAGGCCCACCGTCGCGGTGCCCGAGTCGTGCTCACGGCCACCTGCTTCGACCAGGCGACGCTCGATACGCTGACCCACGATCCCGCGGCGCAGTCGGCGCTCGCCGCCACGCTCGTGACACTCGTGCAGGCGAAGCATCTCGACGGCGTGAACCTCGACTTCGAGGGGACCGGTCCGACAGACCGTGCCGGGCTCGACCAACTCGTCGAGACGCTCGGCACTGCCCTGCACCGGGCCGACGCGGCGTGGCAGTTCACCGTCGACACGTACGCGTCGTCGGCCGCCGATCCGCTCGGGTTCTACGACGTCGGGGGGATGGCGCCGTACGTGGACGCGTTCGTGGTCATGGACTACGACATGGGCGACACGTTCTTTGTCACGCCCAGCGGCACCAGCGCGTTCAGCGACCAGTCGGTCGTCGCGGCGTACGTCGCCGCGGCAGGCGCGAGCAAGGTGATCCTGGGCATGGCGCTGTACGGCGAGCAGTGGCCGACGACCGGTCCGGCAGCCGGTGATCCGTCGACGGGACCGCCTACCGCAGTCGCCGACAATGCGATTCCCGCGGATGCGAAGGTCTATTGGGATCCGGCGACGCAGGGCCCGTGGGCCGCGTACCGTGTCGGCGGCCAGTGGTACCAGGTGTGGTTCGACGATCCCGCTGTGCTCGCCGCCAAGGCGCGTCTTGCCGTCGCCGCAGGGCTGCGTGGCCAAGCGGTGTGGGCGCTCGGGATGTCGACAGGGACCGGCGACGTCCGTGCAGCGCTCACCGGCATCTCGACGGTGCCACAGCCTCCGATCGGGCCCATGGTCGGTCCCGACGCCGGCATGCCCGCAGCAATCGCCCCCACATCGCCGGCGCTCCCCCTGAACGGAAGCACAGGCTCGTCGTCGACCGCGGGGCTCGATGCAGGGACCGGCGCGACGCCGCACTCGAGCGCGCCGGGCCCGACGACATCCGGTGGTCCGACAGGCGCCACTGTGACCGCACGCTACGACGGGACGACGGTGACCCTCGTGACGTGGCCGGGTCCGCTGCCCGCGGCGACGACCGCTGCCGGCACGCTCACCACACTCTTGGCCCCTGAGCGGACGCTCTCGTGTCTCGCCAGCGCCGGCGCGCTCCCGGTCGTACGACTCGACGGAACGAGCGCGTACCTGGTGCGAACGACGACGCCCGCGCAATGCGTCGACGCAACGTGGGCGTTCGTCGTTCCCGCCGCGTCGTCGGGTACGACCGGCACGTCGGGTACGACCGGCACGTCGGGTACGACCGGCACGTCGGGTACGACCGGCACGTCGGGTACGACCGGCACGTCCGGCGCCCCGCCGACCACATCGGCCCCCCCGCCGACGGGCACCGCGGGTGGCGGCGGGTCGACCGGCGCATCGACCGGCGCATCGACTGGCGCAGCGACCGGCGCATCGGT
>JAJZMN010000035.1 GCA_021850345.1 Actinomycetes bacterium
GATCTGGAGCGATCACCCTCACCGGTGACCCGAGACGCTGGGCGAACGAGCCGGGGATCCCCGGCGTCGTGCACGTGCTCGACTTCTACCACGGCACCACGCGACGCCCGGACACCGCCGAAGAGGCGCTCCGGGCGCTCGAGGAGACGATCCAGCTGGAGGGGCCGGCCACCATCGCTGCGTTCATCATCGAACCGGTGACCGGGACCAACGGCATCCTGATCCCGCCTGACGGCTACCTCCAGGGCGTGCGCGAGCTGTGCGATCGCTACGGCATCCTCATGATTGCCGACGAGGTGATGAGCGGGTTCGGACGTACCGGTGCGTGGTTCGCCGTCGACCACTGGAACGTCGTCCCCGACCTCATCACCGTCGCGAAGGGGCTCACGTCGAGCTACGTCCCGCTCGGGGCGGTGGGGCTCCGGCCGCACGTGGCGAAGTATTTCGAGGACCACGTCTTCGCCGGAGGGCTCACCTACAACTCGCACCCCGTCGGGTTGGCTGCGGCGCTCGCGACCATCCGCGTCTATGAGGAGGACGGGCTCATCGAGCGGGCGGCCAAGTTGGGAGAGACGATGCGCGGGCACCACGAGGAGCTGGCCTCACGGCACCCCTCGGTCGGCGCCTTCCGCAACATCGGCCTCTTCGGCTGCCTCGAGATCGTGCGCAACCGCACGACGGGCGAGCCGATGGCGCCGTTCAATTCGTCGAGTCCGGAGATGGCCGAGCTTCTCCGGTTCATGCTCGACAACGGGGTGTTCGTGAACCTCCACTGGAACCAGGTCATGACCAACCCACCGCTTTGCATCACCGAGGAACAGCTCGCAGAAGGTTTCGCCGTGCTCGACCGCGGGCTCGAGATCACCGACCGCGCCGTCGTCGACTCGCGGGAGTGAGGACCAGGGAGTGAGGACCAGGGAGTGAGGACCAGGGAGGTCATCGTGGAACGCATCAGCCACTTCATCGCCGGCAAGGCCGTCGCGGGCGAGTCCGGCCGTCACGGCGACGTGTTCGATCCGGCAACCGGTGAGCGCACGCACGAGGTCGACTTCGCGAGCGCAGAGGAGGTGGGCCGCGTCGTCGACGCCGCTCGGGCGGCCGCACGGCCATGGGCGGAAACCTCGCTCGCCAAGCGCGCCGACGTGCTCTTCCGGATCCGCCAGACGCTCGACGCGCATCGTGCCGACATCGCCCGGGCCATCACCGTGCAGCACGGCAAGGTGCTGTCCGACGCCATGGGCGAGGTGGCGCGGGGACTCGAGAACGTCGACTACGCCTGCGGGATCCCCAACCTGCTTGCGGGCCGGTACGCCGAGCGCGCGTCGACCGGGGTGGACGTCTACTCCGTACGCCAGCCGCTCGGCGTCGTCGCAGGGATCACCCCGTTCAACTTCCCCGCGATGGTGCCCCTTTGGATGAGCGCGAGCGCCATCGCGTGCGGGAACGCGTTCGTCCTCAAGCCCTCGGAGAAGGACCCGCTTGCGTCGCTCCTCCTCGCCGAGCTCTTCGCCGAGGCGGGGCTTCCCGACGGTGTCTTCAACGTCGTCCAGGGCGACAAGGTCGCCGTCGACGCGCTGCTCACGCACCCGGACGTGCAGGCGGTGTCGTTTGTGGGCTCGACCCCGATCGCCCGCTACATCTACGAAGAGGCGGCGCGTCACGGGAAGCGCGTGCAGGCGCTCGCCGGAGCGAAGAACCACATGGTCGTCCTTCCCGACGCCGACGTCGAGATGGCGGCCGACGCCGCAGTCTCCGCGGCTTACGGCTCGGCCGGGGAGCGCTGCATGGCCGTCTCGGTCGTGGTGCCGGTGGGGCGGGTGGCCGAGCCGCTCGTCCAGGCGATCGCCGAGCGGCTGCCGAAGCTGCGGATCGGATCCGGGCTCGACGAGGAGTCCGAGATGGGGCCGCTCGTCACGAAGGAGCACCGCGACAAGGTCGCGTCGTACATGGAGTCCGCGTCGGTCCAAGGAGCCAAGGTCGTCGTCGACGGGCGGGACCACCCGCTCTACGGGAAGGACGGGTTCTTCCTCGGTGCCTCGCTCATCGACGAGGTGACTCCGGAGATGGACTGCTACCGCGACGAGATCTTCGGACCGGTGCTCTCGGTGGTGCGCGCCGGCAGCTACGACGAGGCGATGTCTCTCGTGAACTCGAACCCCTGGGGAAACGGCGCCGCCATCTTCACCCGCGACGGCGGCGCGGCCCGTCGCTTCCAGGAAGAGGTGGAGGCCGGGATGGTCGGCGTCAATGTGCCGATCCCTGTTCCGGTCGGCTATTTCTCGTTCGGCGGTTGGAAGGCGTCGCTCTTCGGTGACACCCACATCTACGGGCCCGAGAGCATCAACTTCTACACCCGAGCCAAGGTCGTGACGGAGCGCTGGCCCGACCCGTCCACGAGCGCCGTCGATCTGGGGTTCCCGCAGAACCGCTGAGCCGGTTCACGCTCGGGTGCCGGGCTGTTCGGCGCTCGGCTGCCGGCGTGATACACCCTCATGCCATCGTGTGATCCATGGCGATCGGGCCAACGGCGGCGGGCAACAACACGGCGGGCAACAGCACGGCGGGCCCCACCAGCGCGGGCCCCGGGCCGGGCGACAGCACCACGGTCCCGGGCGAAGACCCGAGGGCCGCACGGC
>JAJZMN010000236.1 GCA_021850345.1 Actinomycetes bacterium
CACCGAATGGACCGCGCGTGCGGTCGCGCGCCACGGAGACCTCGCGGACGTAAAGGGCCAACGTGTGGGCCGCCGCGCCGTCGAGGTCGCAGCGGCCGGCGGCCACCATCTCCTGCTCGTGGGCCCTCCGGGCTCGGGCAAGACCATGTTGGCTCGCCGACTCGTCGCCCTGTTGCCGCCGCTCTCCCTCGCCGAGGCCCTCGAGGTGACGAGGGTCCACTCGGCGGCGGGCCTTCCCGCCCCCGAGACCGGGATCGTCTGGGACCCACCGCTTCGTGCCCCGCACCACGGGGCCTCGACCGTCTCGCTCGTGGGCGGAGGAACGGCAACGATGCGGCCCGGGGAGATCAGCCTGGCGACGTACGGCGTCCTCTTCCTCGACGAGATGGGGGAGTTCCCCGTCGTGGTGCTCGACGCGTTGCGCCAGCCGCTCGAAGAAGGAGTGGTGCGGGTGAGCCGCGCCAAGGGGACGGCGGTCTTTCCCGCGGCCTTCCTCCTCGTGGGGGCGATGAACCCGTGTCCGTGCGGGGAGGGCGGGTCTCCCGGGAGCTGTCGCTGCTCCCCGTCGGCGCGGGCGCGCTACGTCCGGCGGCTTTCGGGCCCGCTTCTCGACCGCTTCGACCTCGTCGTCCCGTTGCGGCGCACCACCCCCGAAGAGCTCCTCGCCCCCGCGCCTGGTGAGCGGTCCGCGGCCGTCGCGGCGCGGGTGGCCGACGCGCGACGGCTCGCGCGTGCGCGAGGGGTCCGCTGCAACGCGGCGATCCCTGCATCAGCGCTGGCATCGACCGCGCCGCTGTCTTCGGGCGCAGCCGCGATCGTCGAGCGCGCCGTGCGTGCGGGGCGGCTGAGCGGCCGGGGCGTCGACCGCGTCCGCCGGGTGGCGCGCACCATCGCAGACCTCTCGGGCGGATCCCCAGCGAGGGCCGTCGGGGAGGAGCACGTCGCCGAGGCCCTTGCCCTGCGCGCCGGGCGGGAGGTGCTCGACGTCGGCGGATGAGCGGGGGGAGGTCGGTGTTGGGCGGGTGGTTCATCCTCCGACCCGTTCACGGACCGCCGGACGCGGCATCGGTTCGGCTCCTGAGCTCCGACCCCGCACCCGAGCACGCCGTCCTCTTGAGACGGCGAGCGCCATCCACAAGCCGGTCAGCAGCAAGAGGCCCGCCGCCCCGCCCGCGAACTCGACGACTTCAGCGGTCGTCGCGTAGTCCAGGACGACGTGCGACGTCCCCGAAGGCACGGTCACCGCGGTCCACAGGCCTCCGTCTACCGGAGACGCGGGCACGGCGCGCCCGTCGACCACCGCATGCATGCCCGGCTCGTAGCTCTCCCTCAGCACCGCGAGCCCCGCGGTGACCGTGTGCAAGGTGATCCACACGTGCTCGGCCGTTGCGCGCCGGTCGATTCCCCGCACCCCGCGGGCCGCGCGGAGGTGCGCAGCGCCCGTCGTCACGAACGCCTTGCTCGGAAACCGCAAAAGCGCGGGGGAGAGCTCATGCGAGACCTTCTGGAGCGCCGCCGCTGTGGAGGCGACCGGCACGGGAACCGCTGTCGGCTGGACCAAGGGATCTGCGCCGACGACGCGGTATGCATAGACGTTCTTCGGCGATCCTCGGGCTTCCTGCGGGCGATCGGGCTCCCCGCCGACGAAGCAGACGAGGTGGGGAGAGCTCGTGGACGCCTTGGCACAGGAGGGGATCGACGAGAAGCCGGATCCGCTGAGTGGACGTGTGAGGAGGAGGAGGTCGACGCCCATCGATCCGAGCACCGAAACGGTCCGAGGCGTCAACGTGACGACACCGAGCGTCGGAGCGACGACCCAGAGCGCCCCCAACCCCCCCGTCTCCGGGTAGTTGAAGAGGCCGGTGAGGGCGACCCGGTAGGCCTCGGGGATGACCGGTCCCCAGAGCTGGACGGAGTACTGGCGCGTCGGCAGCTGCCGTATCCCGAAGAAGGCCAGCTGATCTCCGCTCGCCGACCGGTCTCCGGGGACCTTCACCGCGGCCACGGCTCGGCCATCGGCGGCGGGCGCGAAGTTGGTCGGCAGGGCGTAGACGCAGCTCGCGAGCACAACGGCCGCCATCAGCCCGCCCGCGAACCGAGCTCCCGTCCACCTTCCGGCGACGATCGCCGCAACGAAGCAGACGACAACGGTGGCGGCCACGATCGGTGCATGGCCCACGCTCGGGCCGCCTGGGACGTGGTTCGCGGCCAGCGCCTGGCGGTAGCGCCAGTAGGTGTACGCACCCACGCCCACCGCGGCTGCGAGGGCAGAGAGGACGTCCGTCCACCTGAGCACGCCTGCGTTGCTCACGACCGTCCCCACGAGAAGGCAGAGGGGCACCCACCATGCGAACTGGAGAAAGCGGTTGGACCCGATCTCTTCGAAGACGGGCACATGCAGCAACTGCAGGACGTGTGCGACGTCTGCGTAGGCGAGCACACCGAACAGGACGAACGCCACGCTCGGAAGGACGTACCAACGCGTGGCCCTGCCCTCCGCGCGCAAGGCCGCAAGGAGCGCGAGCACGACGACGAGCACGAGCAGGGGCGTGCCGATCGCGTTCACCGGGTGCCCGAGCCCCTGGGGCGACTCGTT
>JAJZMN010000055.1 GCA_021850345.1 Actinomycetes bacterium
CGTGACCGACATCGGCGTGGTCGTGGATGGGGGGACCTGTGACGGCGTGCCCTCGACGGTCGTGGACTGCACCGTGACACCGCCGCGCTGTCTGCGCGAGGGCGGCATCGCGTGGTCGTGGATCGAGGCGTCGCTCCGCTAGGCGACGCCGGCCGGCGGGTCTTCGGCGAAGGTCCCGCCGTCGACCACCTTCGTCCCGGGCGGTCCACTTGTCGACGGCCGGCCCGAGGTCGGAGTCGTGGGGGCTCGATGACCGAGCGATGAGCCGACTAGCCGAACGTGAGCTGGCGGTCGGCGCCGAGCGTGCCCGCCGTGCCCACGAAGTCGCTGTCGCGCTCGGCAATGGCAGCGAGTGAGTCCGGGTGCGTGACGGCGGCCCACGTGCGCGTGCCGCCGGGAGTGCGGCACACGGCGATCCCGTGGTGCGGGCGTGTCTGGCGGTCGTAGACCACGGTGTAGGTCTCGACGGTGACGGCGCCCGTGGCGTCGTCGTCGACTGCCTGGCGGGGCAGTGCATCCACGTCGCGCTGGACGTCGTCGCAGCGAAACGGTGCACCAGCGTGTGCAGGAGGGCGCGAGGCGAAGACGGCGAACGCGTGCTTGGTCGCGTACCAGCCGAGCCCGCTTGCGAGCCCGACCGAGGAAGGGGTGGAGCGGAGCCGCTCGGCGAGGGACGCGACGGCGTGGGTGACGTAGTTGTTGCCGGGGCCGCCGAAGAAGGTGAGCCCGCCCGTCACGGTGAGCGGGCGAGGGCTCGAGCCAGCGGCATCGAGGCCGAGCGCCGCCGCCGCCATCTCGACGACGACGGGAAAGCACGAGTAAAGGTCCACCGCGCTGAGGTCGTCGACCCCGACGCCGGCGAGCGCGAGCGCGCGCTGTCCTGCGATCTCCATCGCCGGGGAGCTGTGGAGCGCCACGCGCTCGGAGAGGAACCAGTGGTCGTGCGCTTCGGCGCCACCAAGGGGGAAGATCCACCGGTCCTCGGGCACCCGGGCGTCCCTCGCCGCGGCGACCGAACAGCAGATGAGCGCGGAAGACTGGTCGACGAAGATGTTGGCGGTGCACATCTTCGGGTAGGGCAAGGCGATCATGCGGTTGTTCGGCCCGGGTTCGACGATCTGTTCCGGGCTGTGGCGCTCGGGCAGCCAAGCGTAGGGGTTCGCGGCCGCTACCTCGCTGAACCCCGCCCAGCGCGTGCCCATGCGTGCCCGATGGTCCGCAGGAGACCAGCCCCGTGCAGCGCGAAGGGAGTGCTCGAGCAGCGGGTACGCGTCGACCGGCAAGGTGACACCGCACGCGAGCTCTGCCGGCGTGACGGGGGAGCGGTTGGTCCCGACGAGATGCGGCGTCGGGATCTCGTCGGGGTCTTGGCTGGGCCATCCGGCGGGTTCGCCGAGGTCCCCGCCCGCGCCGAGTCCCTGTTGGGCACCGAGCGCGCGGCGCGTGAAGAAGCACTCCGCCCCGCAGACCACCGCGACGTCGAGCTCGCCGAGCGCGATCATGCCTGCCGCGCGGTGCAAGAGGGTCAACGGCATGTTCCCACCGATCGCGGATACCGCGAGGTCGGCGGGGTCGATCCCGAGCTCGCCCGCGACCCATCGCGGGCCGTTGGGCAGCCGCCAGCCCAGCCCGCCGACCATGGCGAGGCTGCCCGCGCGGCCGAGCAGCCGGTGCCCGCGACTGCCCGCGGCGTCTGCGGCCGCGAGGCGGCACGCGTCGGCCATGAGCGCGAACGGATGTGGCCGTGTTGGCGCCGGCTGGTCAGGGTTGGGCCGGTTGGTCACCTGACCGACACCGACGAGGACCGGGGTGCGCGGGTCCAGCACCGCGCCAGGTTACGACCGGTCGGCTCGCGCTGTCGGTTCGTGCGGTCGGCTCGTGGCGCGTGGCCCGTGACCCACCTCGCGCTGCCAGTAGAGTGGCGTGATGCCGACGACTACGGGAACTGCTGTGCCACGCCCGTCGACGCCGCCGTCGACGATCCCCCTCGATGGGAACGGACAGGCAGGACCTGCAGGTGACCCCGCTTTCGGCACGCCGTTCTCCTCCTGGCTCAGCGGCGACCCGGAGGTCGCCCGCCTGCTCTCGGCCGAGCTCACACGCCAGTCGACGACCCTCCAGCTGATCGCGTCGGAGAACTTCACTTCGCCCGCCGTCCTGGCAGCCACGGGGTCGGTCCTCACCAACAAGTACTCGGAGGGCTACCCGTACCGCCGGTACTACGGCGGCAACCACGTGATCGACGAAGTGGAGGAGCTCGCCCGGGAGCGGGCCAAGGCGTTGTTCGGTGCTGAGCACGCGAACGTCCAACCCCACGCCGGCGCGAACGCAAACCTTGCCGTCTACCAGGCCTTGCTCGAGCCCGGCGACACCATCCTCTCGATGCGTCTGGACCACGGTGGTCATCTGACCCACGGGTCGCCCGCCTCGATCACCTCGAAGATCTGGCGGTTCGTGGCCTACGGCGTGACTCCCGCGCGGGGCGACGGGACGGGCGAGGTCATCGACTTCGACCAGGTCGCCGACCTCGCCAAACGCGAGCAGCCGCGTCTCATCCTGGCCGGTTCGACGGCCTACAGCCGGATCATCGACCCGGTGCCCTTCCGGGAGATCTCGGACGAAGTGGGTGCCTTGTTCATGTTCGACGCTGCGCATCCCATTGGGCTCATCGCGGGAGGGGTCCATCCCTCGCCCGTCGGCGTCGCCGACGTCACGACCTTTACGACCCACAAGACGCTGCGCGGCCCGCACGGCGGTGCCATCGTGTGCCGGGCCGACCTGGCGAAGGCCATCGACAACGCCGTGTTCCCCGGCTTCCAAGGCGGCCCGCTCGAGCACGTCATCGCCGCCAAGGCCGTCGCGTTCGCCGAGGCGTCCCAGCCGGCGTTCGCGCGCTATGCGGCGGCGGTCGTCGAGAACTGCCAGGCCCTCGGCGCGGCGCTCGGGGCAGAGGGATTCCGTCTCGTCTCGGGCGGCACGGAGAACCACATGGTCCTCGTCGACCTGCGGACCTTCGACGCCGAGCTCACCGGCAAAGAGGCCCAGGAGGTGCTCGACCGGGCTGGGATCACCTGCAACCGCAACACCATCCCCGACGATCCCCGTTCACCCTTCGTCACCTCGGGCCTTCGCCTCGGGTCGGCGGCGGAGACGACCGCCGGAATGGGCACCGGCGAGATGGCGCGCATCGCATCGCTCATCGGGCGCACGCTGCGGCATCGGGCGGACGAACGCGCCGTCGCCGCGGTGCGCGCCGAGGTCCGGGAGCTCTGCGCGGCCTTCCCGCCCTACCCTCCCGGCCTGGTAGCGGGCGCCGGCTAGGGCCGGCCCGGCAGGGTTGGGGAGATGCCGTCGCTCGGGTCCTACGCCCTGATCTTCGGAGTGGCCATCGCGGTGACCGCCGCCGCGTGCGGCCCAGCCGCATGGATCTCGAGGAAGATCGGCTACGTTGCGTTCCCCTCGGAGCGCAAGATCCACACGAAGACGACCCCCTACGGCGGCGGGGCGGCGATGTTCCTCGGGTTCTGTGCTGCCATGATTGTCGCGGCGGTGCTCCATCCGCTCGGCTCGGTGTTCGTCGCGTCCTCCGAGCCGCTCGGCGTGGTGCTCGCGGCCGCGGCGATCTTCGGCGTCGGGCTGGTCGACGATGTCCGGGACATGTCCCCGCCGGCGAAGATCGCCGGGCAGGTGCTGGCAGCCTCGATCCTCTACTTCCTCGGGGTCACGCTGTACTGGATCAAGATCCCGCTCGGGGGCTTCATCTCGCTCACCCCCTCGATCACGCCCTTGATCATGGCACTATGGGTCATCGCTCTGGCGAACGCGGTGAACATCATCGACGGGCTCGACGGGCTGGCCGCAGGCATCGTGGCCATCGGCGGCGGGGCGCTCGCCATCTACGGCCTGCGGCTCATGGCGATCGGTGTGCTCTCTCGTACAAACATCGGCCCGCTGGTCGCGGTGATCGCGTGCGGTATCTGCATCGGCTTCCTCCCCTTCAACTTCCACCCGGCCAAGATGTTCATGGGCGACGCCGGCGCGCTCCTCCTCGGCCTCTTGATGTCCGCGTCGACGATGGTGATCGGCGGCCGCCTTCCCCCGTCGTCCCCGACGACGGGGGCCACCTACTTCTTCTTCGCGCCTCTTTTCATTCCGTTCTTCATTCTCGGCGTCCCGCTCGTCGACATGGCGTTTGCGTTCATGCGGCGCACGGCTCACGGCACGGGCTTCCACCGCCCCGACAAGGACCACATCCATCATCGGTTGCTTCGTCTGGGCCACGGTCACCGTCGCAGTGTGGTGATCCTGTGGGCGTGGACGGCGATCCTCTCGGGATTCATCCTGTTCCCCCTCTTCCTGCATGCGGTCAACCCCTTCATCCCGCTCGGCGTCGCGCTCCTCGCGGTGGCGCTCTTCACCTGGTTCCACCCCGAGGTGCGGCACCGGCCGGAGTCGGCGGCGGCGGTGCCCGGCGGCGAGCCCACCGATGGCCGCGGTGCGCCAGGCGTCACCACCGCTCCGAGCGATGGGGCTGGTGACATGGCCATTGCTGGCAACGGCACGCGGGACCCGGGCGGCGCAAGCATGGGATCGGGTGGCAATGGGAACGTACGGCACGGACGTCGGCGTGAGGACCCATACCGCCCCAGGCCACCGAGCACGAGCCGCCGGTCGAGCGATCGTTTTGCCGACGGGCGAGGGCCGGCGCGATGATGGCGTACGTGTCAGGTGCCATCTGGTGGGCCGAGCGCGGACCTGACTGCCGACGGCGATCCGTCCGCGCGTCCGCGTGAGCGAAGGTCGGACCGATGCGGGGCACGTTCACTGACGAGCGCGCGGGACGCGGTGGCGGAGCAACCTCCCATGCAAACGCCGGGCGGCGGAGAGCCCGGTGGGAAACCGGCGCCCAGGCTGGGCGACCTGTTCTGGGTGGGCACCGCGTGCGCAATTGCGATCGTCTTGGGCGGTGGCATCGGCTACGCGCTCGACGCGAGCTTCGGCACCCTGCCTTGGATCACGATCGCGGGACTCGCGTTCGGTGTATTGTCTGCCGTCCTGCTCGCCGTCAACCAGTTCCGCAAGTACCTCTGAGCGGCGTGAGAGCTCCGGCCGGCGTCGACGCCCCCTGTGCACCCTGTGCCGAGTCCGGCGCGTGGGGCGGGGACCGAGAAAGAGATTAGAGAGTGTTCGAACGGTTCCAACTTCCCGATGTCGCCGTGGTGGCGCGCCGCACGATGGTCGCGGCGCTGATCCTGGGTGTCGTCGGCCTCGCCGCGCTGCTCTTCTTCGACCAGCCCTGGGCAGCGCTCGGCCTGTGCATCGGGCTGGGCATGGGCATGGGGAACTTCCGCCTCATCCTGCGATCCGTGTTGAAGGTGGGTGCCAGGGCGCAGGCGAACAAGCGCCGTCCGCTGGCCATGAACACCCTCGGGCGCCTCATGCTCATGACGGTTGTGGCGCTCGTCTTGGTGTGGGTCGATCCGCCGCTCGGGCTCGGGATCATCGGCGGTGTCGCGCTGTTCCAGTTCCTGCTCTTGGCGAACGTCACCCGCTCGATGCTGAAGATGGGGGCGAGCGCGGCTGCAGGCGAGGTCGTCGAGGTGCCCGATGACGGAGTGGGAGCCGCCTGACCATGGGCCTCCCCGGCGCGTTCTTGATGCTGCGCTCCATGCTGGCAGTCAACATCACGGTGGGGACACATCTCACCGCCAAGTTCGGCGGTCTCACCTGGGACCTCGACACGATGTGGACGACGGGTGCCGCATTGGTCGTGGTCGTTCTCATGGTCGTCCTTCTTCACCGTAAGTCGAACCCGCTCGCGCCCAGCAAGTACCAGCTGGTCTGGGAGATGGGGGTCGACACCGTCACCAGGCAGGTGGATGGCTCGATCGGTCCCCGGGGCCGGAAGGTCATCCCCCTCGCCCTCGCGTTGTTCATCTTCATCCTCGTCGCGAACTTCTTCGAGATCTTCGACATCGGCGCCAAAGTGGAGGCGCTCGGCCCACCCACCGCGGACGTGAACCTCCCGTTGGCAATGGCGGTCTTCGTGATCGTCGGCGTGCACATCTCGTCGATCCGCACGCGCGGCATCGGCGGGTACCTGCGGCACTACTTCGGGCAGCCATTCCCCAAGGCACTCTTCCTCTTCAACGGCTTCATCAACATGGTCGAGGAGATCGCGAAGCCGGTGACGCTGGCACTCCGGCTCTTCGGGAACCTGTTCTCCGGTGGCTTGATGCTCACGCTGATCGCGGCGCTCGGCGCCTGGAAGCTGGGGTCGGCCCCCCTCGGCGACATCTGGGTGGTCGTGCTCGGGGTCGTCTGGAAGCTCTTCGACGTCTTCCTCATCGGCCCCATCCAGGCCTTCATCTTCGCCCTCTTGGCCATCTTGTACTACGACACCGCGATGGCCACCACCGACCACTGACCAGTCGACAACAGCTCTCTACTGGAGGAGAAAGGGAAGAAATGGCTACAACCCATTACCCGACGCAGATGGCCGGCGCCATGATCGGCGGCGGCCTGGCGCTCGGTGGCGGTGCCATCGGCGCCGCGATCGGTGACGGCCTCGCCGGAAGCCAGACGATCGCTGGCGTGGCACGCCAGCCGGAAGCCCAGGGGCGTCTCTTCACCATCATGTTCCTGACCGTCGGCCTGGTGGAGGCGATGTACTTCATCAACCTCGCCTTCACCGTGCTCTTCGTCTTCGTCCTCTACAAGAAGTAGTCGGGGACAGGGAGGCGCACGGAGCACACCGTGATGGAATCCAGCATCTTCATCGTCCCGAACGGGACGTTCATCGCCGAGCTGGTCGCCTTCGTCCTCGTGCTGCTCGTGGTGGCCAAGTACCTGGTGCCGACGGTCAACCGGGAGCTGCAGGCTCGCCAGGAAGCGATCCGAGCGCAGCTCGCGGCAGCAGACGAGGCGAAGGCAGAAGCCCAATTGGACGAGGAACGGCGACGCGAAGCGCTCGAAGAGGCGCGGATGCGGGCTCGCGAGATCGTCGAGCAGGCGCAGCGCACTGCCGAGAGGCTCGCGGCCGACGCGCATACCCGCGGTGAGCAGGAGTACGAGCGGCTGCTGTCGAGCGCGCAGGAGCAGGTGCGCCTCGCCCGCCAGCGCGCCCTCGAGGAGGCCGCGCAACGCCTGGGCGAGGTGGTTGTCGACGTCGTCGAGCGCATCATCGGGCGCGAGATGGACGCGGCCGCGCATGCCGACCTGATCGACGCGGCGGTCAGCGCACTGGCTGGCGAGCCGAGCGTCGTCGAGTCGTGAACCCTGCAGTCCAGGGCTACGCGGCTGCCGTCGTCGACATGCTGAGTGACGACGAGCGAGCCCGCCTCGTCGTCGATGTCGCCGCGGTCGACCGCCAGCTCACGAGGAACCCCGAGCTGCGCTCCGCGCTGACCGATGTCGGCGTGCCGGCGCGTGCGCGCCGCGGCGTGCTCGCGGAGCTCCTCGAGCACAAGGTGGGGGTGCCGGCGCAGCGGCTCTGCGCGTACGCGGCGGGTGCGGTGCCTGCCCAAGAGGTGCCCGCGGCAATCACGTGGCTCGCGCACAGGCTTCGCCAGGTCCACGAGACGCCTGGGGCCGAGGAGCAGCCGCTCGGCCACGTGGCGGCACGGATGCGCGTCGGCGGCTACGCGGCGGCGCTTTTCGAGGACGTGCCGACGGCCGAGCTCGACGAGGTCGAGGACCAGCTCTTTCGGTTCGCCCGGATGGTCGCCGCCACGCCCGAGCTGCGCGGCGCGCTCGGCGACCGCGACTTGCCGGCCGGTGTCCGCCGGGCTGTCGTCGACGACCTGCTCGCCGGCAAGGTCCACGCCGCGACGCTGCGGCTCGTCGACTACGCGGTCGTGGGCGGCAGGCCACGCGACATCGTGGGCACCCTCGACTGGCTGGTGGAGCAGACCGCGAGCGCTCGAGGATGGCGGGTGGCGAGGGTGCGCGCCGGCCAGCAGGTGACCGAGGACGAGCGCGGCAAGCTCGAGCGCACGCTACGCGCGCTCGTCGGCGCGCCGGTCGAGCTCCAGGTGACCGTCGACCCGGCGTTGCTTGCAGGCGTGAACATCCAGATCGGGGACCTCCAGCTCGACGAGACGGCTCGCGGGCGGCTCGATCGCCTGCGCGAGCACGTGACGATGGGCGGGTGGACAGACTTCGGCTTCTCGCACGCGGCGCTCGAAGCGCATCGTGGCGCGGCAGCGGGCGCGGCCGGCGGGCCAGCTTCGGGGACCCACGGGGCGAGACAGGTGGAGGGCCCGCAGGGCGGACAAGGCACACTGGGTGAAAAGCCCCAGGACACAGGGGGCACGAGGAGCTGACATGTCAGAGCTGACGATCGACGCCAACGAGATCACCGAGGCGCTGCGGCGCCACGTCGCCGACTACGTGCCCTCGGTGGGCGCCGAGCAGATCGGCCGCATCGTGGAGGTGGGGGACGGCATCGCGAGGGTGTCGGGGCTGCCGAACGCAGCGGTGAACGAGTTGCTCGAGTTCGAAGACGGCACCCTCGGGCTCGCGCTGAACCTGGACGAGGACACCATCGGCGCGGTCGTCCTGGGCGAGGTCGATACCCTCCAAGAGGAGCAGGCGGTGAAGGCCACCGGCCGGATCCTCTCGGTACCGGTCGGGGACGCGCTGCTCGGGCGGGTGGTGAACGCGTTGGGCGAGCCGCTCGACGGCAAGGGCCCGGTCGTGACCGAGACCACGCGCCGGATGGAGGTGCAGGCGCCGGGCATCGTCGGGCGCCAGCCCGTCTCCGAGCCGCTCCAGACTGGGATCAAGGCGATTGACGCCATGACCCCCATCGGGCGGGGCCAGCGCGAGCTCATCATCGGCGACCGCAAGACCGGCAAGACCACGATCGCCGTCGACACGATCCTGAATCAGCGCGACACGGGCGTGAAGTGCATCTACGTCGCGGTGGGGCAGAAGAACTCGTCGGTCGCCCAGACCGTGAGCACGCTCGAGAGCCACGGCGCCCTCGACTACACGGTCGTCGTGGTGGCCTCCGCCGGTGACCCCGCGCCCTACAAGTACCTGGCGCCCTACGCCGGGTGCGCGATGGGCCAGCACTGGATGGAGAGCGGCGAGGCAGCGCTCATCGTCTACGACGACCTCTCCAAGCAGGCGGAGGCGTACCGGCAGATCTCCCTCCTGCTCCGTCGCCCGCCGGGCCGCGAGGCCTACCCCGGCGACGTCTTCTACCTTCACAGCCGCCTCCTCGAGCGTGCGGCCAAGCTCTCCGAGGCGCTCGGTGGCGGTTCGCTGACGGCCCTCCCGATCATCGAGACCAAGGCCGGCGACATCTCGGCGTACATCCCGACGAACGTCATCTCGATCACCGACGGGCAGGTGTTCTTGGAGTCGGACCTCTTCTATGCGGGCGTCCGGCCGGCCATCAACGTCGGGAACTCGGTGTCCCGTGTGGGTGGCGCAGCGCAGCTGCGGGCGATGCGGTCGGTGTCGGGAACCTTGAAGCTGGACCTCGCCCAGTTCCGCGAGCTCGAGGCGTTCGCCACCTTCGGATCCGAGCTCGACCGGATCTCCCAGGCGCAACTCGACCGCGGCTACCGGCTCACCGAGCTCTTGAAGCAGCCGCAGAACGAGCCGATCCCGGTCGAAGAGCAGGTCATCGTGATCTATGCCGGCACCCACGGCTGGGCCGACTCGGTGCCGGTGGAGCAGACGCGCCGCTTCGAGACCGAACTGCGCGAGTACATGCGTGCCAACCACGCCGAGCTCCTCTCGGAGCTCCGTTCCACGGGCAAGCTCCCCGAGGAGTCCGAGCTCGACGCGGCGATGCGGAGCTTCCTCGAGGGGTTCGACACTGGGAAGGTCGACTGAGCCGTGGCCGGAGGGCAAGAACGCGCGCTGCGACGGCGGATCCGCAGCGTGCAGTCGACCAAGAAGATCACGAAGGCGATGGAGCTGATCGCCGCGTCCCAGATCGTGCGGTCCCTCACCCGGGTGACCGCCAACCGGCCGTATCGCGAAGGCATGGCCCGCATCGTGGTGGAAGCCGCGAAGGGTGACCCCACGGCTGCGGCCAAGCTCCTCGGCGAGCCCGACGAGCGCCACGCGGTGGCCGTCCTGGCGATCGTGGCGGATCGGGGCCTCTCGGGACCGTACAACTCGTCGATCCTTCGCGCGACCGAGCGGCTCGTGGCCGAGCTCAGCGCAGAGGGGATCGCGGTGCAGCTTTTCACGATCGGCAAGAAGGCGCCTTCGTACTTCCGATTCCGCCACGTGCCGGTGGTGCGCTCGTTCATCGGCATGAGCGAGCGCCCGGCATGGAGCGACGCGCGTGAGGCGGCCGCTGCCGTCTCCGCACCCTTCCTGGCGGGCGAGGTCGACCAGGTGCTGCTCGTCTCCACGCGCTACCGCTCCGCGGGGAGCCAGGTCGTCGACGTCCGCCAGCTCTTGCCGCTGCCCGAGCCGGGGAGCCACGTGGCGGACGGCGCCGCGTCAGACGCGGAGAGCGGCGGCTACACCGAGTTCGAGCCCGACGTGGAGAGCCTCCTCGCATCCCTCGCGCCGCGTGCGGTGGAGTCGGAGATCTTCACCGCGCTCCTGGAGGGAGCGGCGTCCTTCTTCACCGCGCAGCAGCGCGCGATGGCGGCAGCGAGCGACAACGCCGACGAGCTCATCCGCACCCTCACGCGCGTGATGAACCGTGCGCGTCAGGACGCCATCACCACTGAGATCATGGAGATCGTGGGTGGAGCGGAGGCGCTCCGCCAGTCGAAGGGAGCCTGACCATGGCCATCACCGCACCCGAGAGGCCGCCCGCGGGCGAGCAACCGCTCGAAGAGGGCCGTGTCGTCGCCATCGCCGGTCCGGTCATCGATGTCGAGTTCCCCCCCCACGCCCTTCCCGAGATCAACCACGCCGTCGAGGTCGACCTCGAGCTCGAGGGGCGCAAGGTCACCGTCACCGCGGAGGTTGCCCAGCAGATCGGCGAGGGCCGCGTGCGCTGCATCTGCATGCGTCCGACCGACGGCCTCGTGCGTGGTGCGCCGGTGCGGAACACCGGCCGGGGTCTGACGGTTCCCGTCGGCGACGCGGTCCTCGGCCACGTCTTCAACGTCCTGGGTGTCCCACTCGACACCGAGGACATCGGCCCGGTGGCGGACCGTTGGGAGATCCACCGGCCGCCGCCCGACTTCGACCAGCTGGAGCCTCAGCGCAAGATGTTCGAGACGGGCATCAAGGTCATCGATCTCCTCGAGCCCTACGTCGAGGGTGGCAAGATCGGTCTCTTCGGCGGCGCCGGCGTGGGCAAGACCGTCATCATCATGGAGATGATCAACCGGGTCGCGCTCAATCACGGTGGAGTGTCCGTGTTCGCCGGCGTCGGCGAGCGCACTCGTGAGGGCACTGACCTCTGGCTCGAGATGCAGGAGTCTGGCGTCATCGAGAAGGCTGCGCTCGTCTACGGGCAGATGGACGAGCCCCCCGGCGTGCGCCTGCGCGTCGGCCTCGCCGCCCTCACGATGGCCGAGTACTTCCGGGATGTCCAGAACCAGGACGTGCTGCTGTTCATCGACAACATCTTCCGGTTCGTCCAGGCGGGCTCCGAGGTCTCGACCCTTCTCGGCCGGATGCCCTCGGCGGTCGGATACCAGCCGACCCTCGCGGACGAGATGGGCGAGCTCCAAGAGCGCATCACGTCGACCAAGGGAAAGTCGATCACCTCGCTGCAGGCGGTCTACGTCCCGGCTGACGACTACACCGACCCGGCGCCGTTCACCACCTTCACCCACCTCGACGCGACGACCCAGCTCGCCCGCGAGATCGCGGCACAGGGCATCTACCCTGCGGTCGATCCCCTTGCATCTACCTCGAACATCCTGGCCCCTGAGGTCGTCGGCGAGCGCCACTACCAGGTCGCCCGCCAGGTGCAAGCGGTGCTCCAGCGCTACCGCGAGCTGCAGGACATCATCGCGATCCTCGGCCTGGACGAGCTCTCCGAGGAGGACCGGGTGATCGTCGCCCGTGCGCGCAAGATCCAGCGCTTCCTCTCGCAGCCCTTCAACGTCGGCGAGGCGTTCACCGGCCTGAAGGGGGTGACCGTGCCGATCCACGAGACGGTCGAGTCCTTCGAGGCGCTCGTGAAGGGCGACCTCGACGACGTGCCCGAGCAGGCGTTCTTCAACGTGGGCGGCGCGGAGTCCGTCCTCGAGAAGGCGCGGACGATCGAAGCCGAGGGCCACTGATGCCCGACGGCACCTTCGCGGTGTCGGTCCTGACGCCCGTGGCCGAGCTTTTTCGGGCCGACGCCCGCGCGCTCGTCCTGCGCAGCTCGGACGGCGATCTCACGATCCTCGACGGTCATACCCCGATCGTCACCGACGTGGCGCCAGGCGAGGTCCGCGTCGACCTGCCCGAGGGTGATCCCGTGCGCCTCGCTGTCCACGGCGGCTACCTGCACGTCGAGACGGGTCCGGGCCTCGACGGTGGCGAGGGTCGCAGCACCCGGGCGACGCTGCTCGCCGGGATCGCGGAGCTCGCGACCGCGATCGACGTGCCCCGAGCCGAGCGTGCCCGGGCGGCGGCCGAGGCCCGCGTGGAGGAGCTGCGTGCCGTGACGGGTCGGGGTGAAGGGACCGCCGCGCGTGCCGAAGGCACCAGTGGAGGCGGCGACGTCGCTCCGACGCCCGAGGAGATCGAGCTGGCGCAAGCCGAGGCGGACCTGCGGCGCGCTGAGGTGCGCCTGGAGGTCGCCGGCGCGACGACGTCGGCCTGATCCTTGCCGATCCGATCAGGATCTCGTCGCGCCCGCTCGGCGGAAGTAGCGGCTGAGCGTCTCCCCCTGGCGCTGGTATGACGAGCCGATGGTCGTGCCGTAGAGGATCTCCGGCGCCTCGAGCATGTGCTCGAAAGTGAGCTTGCACACCGCTTGCCCGTGCTCGATCATGAACGGGACGTCGTGTGCTCGCACTTCGAGCGCTGCGCGTGAGCCGCGGAAGGCCCCGGCGGGGTCGAACCCGAAGCCGGGGTCGAAGAACCCCGCGTAGTGAGTCCTGAGCTCGCCGCTCGTTGGGTCGTAGGCGGTCATCTCGGCGGCGAGGTCTGGCGGTACCGAGACGGCATCGTCGGACATGAGGAGGTAGAACTTGTTGGGCGAGAGCACCAGCCGGTCGCCGCGCTCGTGCACCACCGGGCTGAAGAAGGCCTCGGGGTCGAGCGCGCCGGCCCGCTGGAGGTCGAGGAGCGGGGCGTGCTCGCGGGCCGAGTACCCTACCCGGCCACGCTCGTCGCCGTGTAGGTCGAGGCCGAGGAAGAGGCCGTTCGAGAGCACCAGCTCGTCGGTCGGCACGGGTCTGTCGCCTCGGTAGAGGAGCGGCTGGCGGTCGTGCACCTCGCGGATGTCTGTGTCGTCGAGGGTGGGCCGCCCGATGGCGAGGCGCAGCTGGTTCAGCGTGAGGTCCTCTCCTACCTTGATCGCGAAGGAGAGCGGCACGACTTCGAGGTACAAGGCGCCGTCGTAGCCGTTGGCAATCTCATCGAAGCGTTCGCTGCGGTCCGTCACGACCCGGGTGAACACGTCGATACGCCCCGTCGAGCTCTTGGGGTTCGCCTTGGCGCGCAGTCCCTCGGGCAGGTGGAGGCGCTCCTTCAGCTCGATCAGGTACGGATGACCGACCTCGAGCATGGCGCCCCGACGGAGGTCGATCTCGTCGAGCGTGTACTCCTCGAGCTTGCTCGCGACGGTCTCGCGTCCGGGAAGGAAGCTGCAGCGGATCCGTACGGCGGTCTCACCGAGACGCAGATCGAGGCTGGCGGGCTGGACGTTCTCGGGCGGGATCTTGAAGCGACCGGCGTCGATGTACCCGGCCCTGATCGCATGTTCGATGTGCTGGCCGGGGAGGACCCCGCGACCGCTGCGGGGAATGCTCGAATCGGTGCCAGGTCCGGCCATCGGCGAATGATAGGCACGGTGTCCGGCGGTTCGTCGGTACGGTGTCGGCGGTAGGGCCCGTGACGACCAGGAGGAGAGACCATGGCAGAGATCACCGTGCGAAGCGAGCAATTCGACGACGGAGGGACGATCCCCTCCTCGGCGGCTCACTCGATGGCCGGCGGGGACAACAAGAGCCCGCAGCTCTCTTGGCAAGGCGTTCCGTCGGGGACCAAGAGCCTGGCGATCACCTGCTGGGACCCCGACGCGCCGACGACCGTCGGCTTCTCGCACTGGGTGCGTGTCGGCATGCCGGCGTCGATCACGTCGCTCGCCGAGGGCGCGGGTACCGAGTCGGGGGAGTGGACCGACGGTCTGACGGACTGGGGCGATACGGGATACGGAGGGATGGCGCCGCCCCCCGGTGACCCGCCGCACCACTACCAGTTCACCGTCTACGCGTTGGACGCGCAGGCCAAGGAGCTCGGGCTCGACGAGCACGCGACGTACGCGAAATTCCGTTTCCTGTCCCGCGGGCACGTCCTCGCCTCCGGGACGCTCACCGGACGCTTCGCCGTCGACGCCTGATCGTCGGCTCGTTGCGCCTCCGAGCTGTCGCTGCTCAGCAGCGTCGCGGGTGCGCTCAACCCCGGATGCACGGCGTCGCGCGGGCCGAACCCGAGTTGGAAACGTGTTTCGCCCGTTCGCCACGGGGGGTACGTCGCGCGCGGACGAGGAGCTGCGAGCGCGGATCTCGCAGGCTTGGCAAGGAGGATCCCTTATGGTGGCGAGGCAGTACACCACAACACCGGGCGTCGCCCAGGCGCCTGCGACCCGACTGGTGCGTGCGGAGACAACCGTTGCGCCGCGACCGGTCGTTGCTTTGAGCGTCGTGCTCTTCGCGATCATCGCGATCGTGGTGGCGGCGTGGGGAGCGGCGGCGCCATTCGCCGGGCCGGACTTCGGCTTCGTGGCCGATCGCTTCGGCGCGTGGCAGTGGTCGACGACGAGCGCGGTGCTGGCACTGGCGCCAGGGGCGCTCGCGCTGCTCGCAGGAATCTGGGTGCTCATGGCTGCGCTCCGGCCCTCGTACGGCAGGCGCCCCGACTTGTGGGTGCTCGGCCTCATCGTCGCTGCATGCGGCGCGTGGTTCGTCGTCGGCCAGTACGTGTGGCCCGTCGTGGACGCGCGGATCTTCATCGCCCCCTCCGGTGCGAACCACTTCATGTGGAAGGAGCTGTGCTTCGCAGTCGGCCCGGGCGTGATCCTCGTTCTCTGCGGTGCGGTGTTCATGGGCTGGGCGGTTCGTCGGCAGCTTGCCGTCGTCGCCGAGCGGACAGGGGGCGCCGGGGGCGCAGTGGCACCGGCCACGACGCCGGTCGCACCGGCGGCCCGCACTCTGGCGACCGCCGCGCCGACCCCGGTGACCACCGCGACAGGACCAACCGGCACCATGGCACCGGGAGCGCCCGCGCGGGCACCGGGAGTGCCCGCGCGCACGACGTCCGAGCGCCCGGTCGCCGAGCGACCGGGCACTGATCGCCCGGTCGCTCCCACAGACCTTCCGCCACCCGCCCCCTCCGCCTGAGTCTGCACCGGTCGGTGAGAGATCGGCCGGTGCGCGAGGACCAGCTCGAGACCGAAGCGAGAACGCCGCGACTATCGGCCGCGGCGTTCTCGCGTGTCCGCCGCGGACCGCCACTTTCCCCCCGTGTTCCTTGCTGCAGCCGACGTGGCGGCATACAGTCGCCTGCCACAGGCACCGTGCCGCGCCCCGGCAGGCCCGGGCGCATGGGATGGGCTGAGCGCAGTAGCGACAGGAGGGGGAGCATGCGTGCATCGAGTCGATGACTCGCGCGCACTGCCTGACCTGTCGGCCGACGCCGACCCGTTCAGCGGGTACCTCGCCTATGGTCCTGCAACAACAACGACAGCCATGGGTCTCGGCGGCGGTTGGGGCGGCACGAGCTTCGTCGGACCGCAGCTGAACGGGGCGACGGCGGTGATCGAGTCGGTTTTGCACCACAGGGTCGGGTTCTGGAACCCGTCCATCTACTCCTTCGCCAAGCAGAAGAGCTCGCCGTTCACCACGCTCGACCAGTCAGGGACGCAGAACGACAATCTCTTCTACACCGGCACGCCGGGCACCGTGTACAACCCGGCAAGCGGGCTCGGGGTGCCGAACCTTGCGGCGCTTGCGTCCGACTTCGGCGCGGCGCTCCGGGGCCAGACACCCCATGGCGGTGTGCGCGGCAACCCGCCGGGGACAGGGAACCCCCGTGGCCACGGGCATGGGGGGAGCCCGCCGCACGGTTAGCGCCGAGCAGGCACGGCAGTGCCGGGCGGGGCCGTCCTCCCGCCCGGCCTGCTCGCCTCGTGTGGATCGGGCCGGCCGTTCCACGCTCACTGAGGGCGCGTGAGGCCGCCGGCTGCGGATATCGCGTGCGCCCTGTCGAAGGCGGTCCGCACCGCCGTCACGGGGAGACTCGCATCGAGGATGCCCGCAGAGGTGCCGAAGATGTAGCCGGGCCACGCAGGGGCCGCCGCGAACACCTCGTCCACTCGCGCCGTCAGCACCTCTTCGGATACGGCGAACGCGGCGAGATCGAGGCTGCCCCACAGGCAGAGCCGCCGCTTGGCGCGTGCCGCGAGCGAGGACGAGGCGACTTCCGATGCCGTCGCGCAGCCGTGCAGCGCGTCGATCCCGGTCCCCA
>JAJZMN010000241.1 GCA_021850345.1 Actinomycetes bacterium
GGACGAGCCAGGAGGACCTGGTGCGACGAGGCGGGCTGAACCGCGCGCAGCTCGAGGCGCTCGCGCTGTCGGGCGCGCTCGACGGGCTCGCCGGCCGCTCCGAAGAGGCCGGTCGCTCGAGCGGGCACGGGTCCGGGCACGGGCGCGGGCGCTCCGGCGGGCCGGACCGTCGCGCGCTCGTCTGGGCGGCGGGCGCGGCCGCCCAGGCCACCCCCGGGCGCCTCCCGGGGATCGTCACCGGCACCGTCGCCCCTCCGTTGCCCCCGAGGGCGGCGATCGAAGAGGTGAGGGACGACCTGTGGTCGATCGGGGTCACCCCGGACCGCACCGCAATCGAGCTCGCCCGACCGGAGCTCGTCCGGCGCGGCGTGGCGACGATCGCACAGGTCGTGGAAGGTCCCACTTCCAAGGTGGTGGTCGCGGGGGTGGTGACCCACCGTCAGCAGCCCGACACCGCCCGCGGCGCGGTGTTCTTGAACCTCGAGGACGAGACCGGGATGCTGAACGTCGTGTGCTCGAAGGGCGCATGGGCGCGCTGGCGTGGGGTGGCGAGGAGCTCGCCTGCGTTGATCGTGAAGGGGCGCCTGGAGCGGGCCCAAGGCGTGGTGAACGTGATCGCCGAGCGGTTCGAGCCGATCGGGCTCGGGCCGGTGCCGGGGTCGCGCGACTTCCGTTGAGCGCGCGCTCAGCTACGCGTGCGCGGGATCCCGGCCTTCTCGAGCACCTGCGCGCTCACGCCGACCGCGCGCCAGGCGGAGTACGAAAGCCCCTTTCGGGCGCTGTAGTTTTTGGCGACCCTGACGAAGTCCTTCTCGAGGGCGGCGACGTCGACGGACTGCCCGGAGTGCGCGAGCTCGGCCTCCAGGTCCCGCTGCTCTTGCACCAGGTGGAGCCGGTTCAGCGGGCTCGCCGAGGCGAGCTCCTTTTCGATCGCGGACAGTTTCTTGCGGATCGATTCGACGGTCCGCTTGCGCCCCCGTCGCGGCTTGGTCGTCTCGAGCGCTTCGAGGTACGCCCGGACGATTCGGCCTTCTTCGCGGCCCTTTGCAAGCGCAGCCTTGTGCGAATCGGACATCGGACCCGGCCGCCGGGACCGTCTCTTGCTAGCACTCGAAGTCGCCATAGCCGACAACTCTACATGGCGATGCACCGTATCCACGTCATGTCCGGAACCAGGACTACCTGACCGTAGCGACCCACCGCTGCGCCAGCGTATTGGGCGTTGGGAGTGTGAGACGTGGCTGCCGACCGGCGACCCGACCGCTCGGGCATACCGGTCATTCCGCCTGGCAGGACACGCGCCGGGTCCGTCCCTTTTTCCTCCTTCGAGGCGCGAGCGTCCCGCGCCCGGCTCCGGCCGGTCCGGCGGACGGGGCTGCGGGAGCGCCCGTCCGTTCCTGGTCAACGACGCGAAACGTGCATCACGAACTTCCACCGGCGCACTCCCCCGTGTGCCGGTTTGGGCTCTATGGGCGCCGCCGCTCGCGTCCCCATCCCCGAAGTCGCTCGGCGCCGCCGGTGCCGGGCGGCCATCCCCCCGGGTGCCCGATTCCGCAGCGGGGGCACGGCGGACGGGACCTGCAGGCTCGACAATGCACCAGGCACGGCCGCCGGGGAAGCACCACGAATTCGTTGTGTCGGTCGGGGCGGGAATTGGGGCCGCGTACAGGTGCTGCGGCCTCGGATCTTCCCTCTTCGGAGTCATCGGAGGGCCGTCAATTCCAAATGGCAACCCGAAGACGGCAATCCGCAGGCGGCAAACCGCAAACGGCAAACCGCAAATGGCCGGGCGTGCCGGAGGCAACGCGATGGCGCGGGGACCGCATCTCGCCTGGAGGGATGCATACGGCTTTGCGCCGAGGGGTAGAAAGGAGGTGTCCGGGTTTCACCGGGCGTCAGTCACAATGCGTCGAGGCCCCCTGCAGTCGAGGGGGCTTCGACGCGCCCAGAGCCTGCCTGCCCGGAGCCTGCCTCCCCGGAGCCTGCCTCCATCGAGCCTGCCTCCATCGCAGGATTGCGGAGCGCCCACCGCTCGTGGTCGCGCCACGCGCCATCGACCATGAGGTAGCGGGGGGAGAACCCCTCCTTCTCGAAGCCGAGCCGCCCAACGAGGGCCAGGGAGCGGGTGTTGCCCGGCTGGATGTTCGCCTCGACGCGGTGAAGACCGAGCTCGCCGAAGGCGATGCGGACCACCGCACGAAGTCCCTTCGACATGAGGCCGCGCCCCTCGTGCCCGGCGAAGGCGCCGTATCCGAGGTACGCCGACAGGAAGGCGCCCCGCACGATGTTGCCGACGCTCACGTAGCCGATGAGCCCGCCGCAGTCGTGGCGAAGGAGATAGGCCCTCTGGTCCTCATGCCCCAACCGCTCCAACATGGACGCGAAGCGCCGGGGCGTGTCAGCGAGGTCGATCCAGGGGTGATGGAGCGCCCTGCTCGACCGCACCGCCGAGATGAACTCCTCCTCGTCGGCCGCGACGATCGGGGCGACTGCCACCTCAGGCGGACGGGCTTCCACCGGGCCAGTATCGCTCGCGCGCGATCACCGTCCGCTCCGAGCATGGCCCCGGAGCATGGC
>JAJZMN010000248.1 GCA_021850345.1 Actinomycetes bacterium
CGGACGGTCCTCCACCCGGGAAGGCGCGGGGCGCGGCTACGCGGGCGGGCGACCACCGCAAGCGTCACCGCAGCACGCAGGTCGTCCACCCGTCGCCAGGTATCGAGTCCGGCCACGAGGTCGGCCCCGACGATGAGGTAGAGGTCGAGGGTCGCCCCGCGACGGGCGGAATCCTCGACGAGCGCGTCGACCGTGTCGGCCGTATAGCTCGGACCGCCCCGGTCGAGCTCGATGCGCGACGCCTCTGCGCCCGGCACGAGCGGCAGCAACGCCTCGACCATGGCGAAACGGTCCTCGGCAGGCGTGATCGAGCGCAGGGGCACCTTCTGCCAGGGCTGGTTCGCGACAACGAGAAGCAGGCGGTCCAAGGAGAGCGCCCGCATGGAGGCCCTCGCGGCCGACACGTGCCCGCAGTGGGGCGGGTCGAAGGTGCCTCCGAGCAGTCCCACGCGCTCAGGCGCCGACAGCGGACGTCCCCCGGGAAGCCCGGACGCGCCCACGGCACGCGACGGGCTCGGCATTCGCGGCAGCGTAGACGACGAGCCGTCGCGCAGGTCGTACGCTGGGGACATGACGGCCACCGGGTCTGGGGCCCGCGACGGCGGATGGCACGCGACCTCCTGGCGCTCACGCCCGGCCGCCCAGCAGCCCGAGTGGCCCGACGCCGAGGCGTTGAAGAAGGCCGAAGCGACCCTGGCCGGGCTACCGCCGCTCGTGATCGCGAGCGAAGCCCGGCACCTCACCGCCGCGCTCGCCGACGTCTCGCGCGGCGAGGCCTTCCTCCTGCAAGCGGGCGATTGCGCGGAGTCCTTCCGCGAGTTCAGCGCCGACGCCATCAGGGACAAGCTCAAAGTGATACTGCAGATGGCGGTGACCCTCACCTACGCGGCGGGAGTTCCCGTCGTGAAGGTGGGGCGAATCGCCGGCCAATTCGCGAAGCCCCGCACCTCGCCCGTCGAGCGGGTCGGCGGGGTCGAGCTCGATGCCTTCCGCGGGCACATGGTCAACGACGAGGCGTTCGACCCTGCCGCTCGGCGACCGGACGCCGGCCGCCTGGTCGCGGCGTACCACCAGGGGGCGGCGACCCTCAACCTCCTGCGTGCCTTCACCAAGGGAGGCTTCGCCGACCTGTCCCACGTCCACCGCTGGAACCAGCAGTTCGTGGCCTCCTCGGCCGAGGGACGGCGCTACGAGCAGATCGCGACCGAGATCGACCGCGCTCTTCGTTTCATGGCGGCCTGCGGGATCGACCTCTCGGCAGAAGAGGGGCTCCACGAGACCGATTTTTGGACCAGTCACGAGGCGCTGGTCCTCCCCTACGAGGAGGCGCTCACTCGCCAGGACTCGCTCACCGGCGACTGGGTGGACACCTCGGGCCACTTCCTGTGGATCGGAGAACGCACCCGCCAGCTCGACGGCGCGCACGTCGAGTTCCTCTCGGGCGTCATCAACCCGATCGGCGTGAAGCTCGGTCCCGGCGCCTCCACCGAGGAAGTGCTCGCGCTGTGCGAACGCCTGGACCCCGGCCGGACGCCCGGGCGGCTCACGCTCATCACCCGGATGGGCAGGCAAAAGGTCGCCGACGTGCTCCCGACCTTGATCGAGGCGGTCCGCGATGCCGGCCACCCGGTGGTCTGGGCGTGCGACCCCATGCACGGCAATACCTTTTCGAGCGAGAACGGTCGGAAGACCCGGCGCTTCGGCGACATCGTGGCCGAGATCCGGGAATGGTTCGGCGTCCACCGGTCACTCGGCACCTGGCCGGGTGGTGTGCACGTCGAGCTCACCGGCGACGACGTGACCGAATGCCTGGGCGGGGCCGAGGCCATCGGCGAGGACGATCTCGGACAGCGCTACACGACCATGTGCGATCCCCGCCTCAACGCGCGCCAGTCGCTCGACCTCGCGTTCGACGTCGCCGAACTGCTCCGCTCCTGACGCACGTTCGAAACACGCCGGCAGGCCGAGTCCGCCGTGTGTGCCGATGTACTGCAGCAAATGTGCCAGCGTGCGCGCGCATTTTGCCGTTTTCCTTGCTTTCGGCGGGCGCGACATTAGAATTCGGGCCCAGGATGGGACCTATAGGGCGATTTCCCTTTACCCGCTTTTGTCGTCGCGCATGCGCGGCAGGGCGGCTTCCTCGTCTGTCCGCGGCCGTGCTCGGGTTGACGTTGGCCGGGATCGTGTCATGCCTCGGCGTCCCTCAGGCGGCCGCGTCGGGTGGAGCCGGCACGACGCCGGCAGCGACCACACCGGCCGGCGCGACGACGACCACACCTTCCACGTCACCGGCGACACCGGCGACACCGGCGACACCGGCGACAGGGTCGGGCACCACAGTCCCGGTCCAGGACACCGCGTATTGGCTCGACGCGTCGACAGGCGCGGTCTACAGCTTCGGCGGCGCCCCGAATTACGGCTCGATGGGGGGCCACCCGCTCAACAAGCCCATCGTGGGCATGGCGGCCATGCCAACAGGCCACGGGTACTGGCTGGTCGCCGCGGACGGCGGCATCTTCACCTTCGGCACGGCTCGCTTCTACGGCTCGACGGGCGGCGAGCA
>JAJZMN010000015.1 GCA_021850345.1 Actinomycetes bacterium
GGGGGCTGAGGGCGGGGCCGCGAGCCGGGCTGAGGGCGGGGGAGCGAGCCATGCGGACTACGACCGCATCAGGGTGCTGTGGCCCGACCACCTCGGACTCGCCCGTGGCAAGTACGTGCCCCCGGCGCAGCTCGGCCGCGTCCGGCACTGCACGGGGACCTGGGCGCTCGGCTACAGCCGTGAGATGGTGCCGGGCGCCCCGGGGTCCCACTTCTTCGAAGGGCTCCCGGACATGGACGCCAAGGTCGACCTGTCCGACATCCGGCCCGGCTGGGAGGAGCGGACCGGAGTCGTGGTCGCCGACCTCGCCGAGCACGGAGAGCCGGTGGCCGTCGCGCCGAGAAGTGCACTGCGGCGGGCCGTCGCCGCATGGGAAGCGCGCGGGTACTTCCCGGAGGTGGGGATCGAGCTCGAGGCGTACCTCCTCGAGCCGGACGGCACCGGCGGGTGGCGCCCGCTCGACACGCCGGGCGCATTCGTCTACGGCACCGGGACCGCTGTCGATCCTGTCGGCGTCATCGACGAGATCTGGGAGGTCGCCGAGCGCAGTGGCCTTCCCATGGAAGCGGTGAACAGCGAATACGACACCCCGCAATTCGAGTTCACGCTCTCCCATCGTGACGCGCTCAGGGCCGCCGACGACGCCTTCCTCTTCAAGGTGCTCGCTCGGGAGGTTGCGCAACGTCACGGCCTGCTCCTCACCTTCATGGGGAAGCCCTTTTCGGATCGGGGCGGGAGCGGGCTGCACGTGAACTTCAGCCTCTTACGCTCCGACGGATCCGACGCCTTCGACGACCCCGGTGCAGACGACGGCATGTCCGCGCTCGCCAAGTCGTGCATCGCCGGGCTCGTCGAACACCACGAAGCGCTCGCCGGTCTCCTTGCCCCGACCGTCAACGCGTACAAGCGGCTCGTTCCCGGGCTGCTGGCCGGCTGCTTCGCCAACTGGGGGCACGACCACCGTTGCACCACGGTGCGCGTCCCGCCCGAGCGCGGGAGCGGCGCCCGGCTCGAGCACCGACTCGCCGACGGCGCCGCGGTGGTCCATACCGCGATCGCCGCCGCACTCCAAGCAGCGCTTCTCGGCGTCGTCGACGACCTCGAGTGCCCGCCGCCGGAGAGCTCGGATGGGCTCGAGAGCTCTGACAGCGGGCGCTGCGCACCTCCGGACCTGGCGAGCGCGCTCGATGTCCTCGAGGCCGACAAGGCCCTCTGCGAGGCCGTCGGCTCCGAGCTCGTCGCGCTCCATCTTGCGATCAAGCGCGCCGAGTGGGATCGGTTCCGGCGGGTGACGACGGACTGGGAGCTGCGCGAGTACCTGCCGTTCCTCTGACCGCCCGCTCGGGAGCACCGGTGTGCTCGGCAGCACCGGTGTGCTCGAGCTGGACGGCTGGTGGAATGTTGCCGGGGCCCCGGGGCCGGCGGCGGGGCCGGGGCCAGGGCCGGCGGCAGGGCCGGGACCGAGAAAACACGGCCACCGGCGGTGGACTGAAGCAAGTGGGAGGAGGCGAGCTGATGGGAGAGATCATCGGGGCCGCCCTTGTGGCGCACGTGCCCACGATCGTCATGTCCGAGAGCGAACGGCGCGCGCTCAATGGAGGTAGGGACATCTCACTTGTTGCCGGGCTCCACCGCATACGGCGGGACTACCTGGACCGGCTCGCTCCGGACACGATCGTGGTGTTCGACTCCCACTGGTTCACGACGTTCGAGCACTGCCTCACCGCGCACGAGCGGCGCACCGGGTACTTCACCTCTGATGAACTGCCACGAGGCATGGCGGCGATGCCTTACGACGTTCCTGGCGACCCCGAGCTCGCACGGGCGGTGGAGAAGGTCGGGACTGAGACCGACGGCACGTGGGTGCATGCGACCGACGATCCGTATATCGCGATCCATTACCCGACGGTGAACCTTCTCGGCTTTCTCCAGGGCGACGAGCGGTGGGTCAGTGCCGGAATTTGCCAGACGGCAGAGGTCGACGACTTCCTCGTGTTTGGTGAGGTCCTCGCGGAGGCCGTTCGGCGCCTCGACCGCAGGGTGGTCCTCCTCGCTTCGGGTGGGATGAGCCACCGGTTCTGGCCCCTTCGCGAATTGCGGAAGCACGAGTCGTCGGATCCCGTGCACATCATCACGCCAGAGGCCCGAGCGGCCGATGAGCGGATCTTGAGCCACTTCGCGGCAGGCGACCACGCCGCAGTGATCGACTCGATGCCCGAGTACCGGGCGGTCTCACCGGAGGGCCGGTTCGGGCATTACCTCACGATGGTCGGGGCGATCGGGGGCCGTCGCTGTCGGGCGAAGGGGACCCAGTGCTCCGAGTACGAGTCAGCCGTCGGCACCGGCCAGGTGCACGTCTTCTTCGAACCGCCGGACGGGGGTTGGACCGCGCCCGAGTCATAGCGCGCCGGCCTTCGTACCGGATGTGCGCCTCGGCCTACGGCGGATCCCTTCCCGGTGGGGCGGCGCGCGGGCCGGTCATCGGGCGTGGGGGGCTCTTCCCCCCAGCCCCGTCCTTCCGCGCGGGGGCGGTCCCGGTGGTCGCGCCGGTCGCGGTGG
>JAJZMN010000266.1 GCA_021850345.1 Actinomycetes bacterium
CAAGCTCGACTCGGTCGTCTCCGACGTCCTCGGCAAGGGACCGCGCGCGATGATCGAGGCCCTCATCGCCGGCGAGCGTGACCCCAACGTGCTGGCTGAGATGGCAAGCAGCCCATCGCCCGCGCGCTGGAGCAGGTCGCCCCAAGGTCCCCTTGACAGCGCGACGACGACGCGTTGGCCGTCCCCATCGAAGACCGCGCTTCGAAAGCGACCAGACGGTCGTCGACACCACCCACGATCGGTCCAGCCTGTCACGTCTCGCTCACCAGGACAGATAGTTCCCCGGGCCGTGACAGCCGGTCGGACTGCCGCTCAGGTCACGATGGAGGCTGTGGGCGCCGAGCCCCGTCCGCACGGCTCAGGCAGCCTCTTCGTGCCGAGCAACGATCATGCCTTCGATCAGGTACCAGGGCCCGGCCGGTGCAGTGTGACCCGCTCCCGGCTCGTCGATTTCGACTTCTGGACGGTCCGGTCGCGGCGGGGCGTTTCGGGTGTCGGACCGAACAGGGGGCCAGGGGGTCAGCTCGGCGCCCGCAAAGCGTCAGACAGACGTACTACACTGAGACCAGTGGACTCGAAGCGATGCCCCGATTGGCAGTACCGCGCCGAGTACATCGCGTCGCGTGCGGCCAGACGTCCCGGCGATGCCGACATCGAACCCGCGTGGGCGGACGAAGCCTTCGCGGACGACGACGCCCTTGTCGACTCGCCGGATCCCGCTTCGAGGTCCGGGAAGACCGATCGTCTGGTCGGCTACTCGAGAACGGCTCGGATGGTCATCGTCGTGGTCTACCTCCGCGACGAGCTGATCGGCGTGAACGCATGGAAGGCGAACGAGACCCAGACCCGCAGATACTGGGAGGACCAACTATGAAGAACAAGGACCTTCGAGAGCTCGTCGAAGAGGAGACCGCGGCATCCGAGGTGAGCCGGGACGCGGCGCTCTCGGAGCGTGTCGTTCGTAAGGGCCGGACCCGATCGGTCGTCTACTCCGTCCGGCTCACCCCCGAGCAGACCGACGAGATCCAGCGGATCGCAGACGAGGCGGGCATCCCCGCGTCGGCGTTGGTCCGTGACTGGGTCGTCGAAGGACTCGCCGCGGAACGCGCTACTGGCACTCTGGATTCGCTCGTTGACACGCTGTCGCGCGACGTCGACAAGCTCCGCCGCAGCGTCGCCCGACGAGAGGCGTCCTGATTATCGCCAGAGATTCACGCACTGAGTAGGCGCGTGCCCCATGCAATGCCCTATGCAGAGCCCGTTGGTGACGATCAGGTAATTCCCCGGGGGTCGATCACCGAATTCCCCCACCCGGTCCGGGTGTAGTCCTAACGGGGCTCCGCCCCAGCCCGACAAGTCGGTGTCCGCGGCGCTTCCAGGTTGGCGATCCGAGGTCGAGGGCTGGGGCGAAGTCGCCGGGGCCGGGCGTGGGCTCCGGCCGAGCGCACTGCTTGGCCGGGTGCTAACCCTGCCGTCATGAACCGCCCGAAGCGGTTGGGGGCCCTCTGCGGGGCCAGCGACGACCGGAGCCCGAGATGACCGTACCCCGCTCGGTGGCCGACGTGCTGAGCGGCCACGTGACCCTCGAGGTGGAGTGCATCGACCGCATGTACCTCAACCTCTACGTGCCGAAGCTCCAGTACGAGACCGGGATAGTGGGGTTCTTCAAGGGGCATCGCGGCGCCACGTTCGCCTCCTCGGCGCTCATGGACCCGATGACCAAGGACTTCGTGAAGGCGGTCGAGCGGTTCGTCCACGACCAGGGCGTCGATCTCGGCACCTTCGAGAAAGGCCAGCGCAAGGACGACATCGCCCTCGCCTACCTGGCCGGCTTTGACGCCGCCGAAGGCGTGCTTTTCGTTGGCAAGGCCCAGGAGAAGACGGTCGCCTACCGCACCGAGAAGCGCCGCTGACCCACCACCGGCAAGACCTACCCGTGGATCGTGCGGGCGAGCCTTCTCGTCAACCACTACTACTTCTACTGCGTCGACAAGGACTTCGGCCCCTTCTTCGTCAAGTTCTGCAGCTACTTCCCCTACAACGGCAAGTGTTGCCTGAACGGCAACGAGGGGGCCAAACGCCAAGCCGAGGCCGCCGGGATCGCCTTCGAGCCGCTCGACAACGGCTTTCTCTCCTGCGAGGACCCCAAAGGCCTGAACCGCCTCTGCGGCCGCCTCGGTCCGGCGAAGATCGACGCCCTCGTCCGCAAGTGGCTGCAGATCCTGCCGCACCCCTTCACCGCAGCCGACCGGCTACCGCTACGACATCTCCATCCTGCAGGCCGAGTTCTCCCTGACCCAGACCCTCGACCGGCCCCTGTCGGGGCGGGTCTTCTTCGAGGAGGTGATCCGTGACAACCTCGACCTCGGCCGTCCCGACCAGGTCGCCCTGATCTTCGAGCGCCGCGTCAGCCGACGGACCCCCGGACGCTTCCGCACCCGTGTCCTCACCGAGGGCGTCGTGCCGTCGCTGCACGTCGACTACAAGAAGACCAAGATCAAGCAGTACCACAAGCTGGGCAAGGCCCTCAGGACCGAGACGACGATCAACGACGCCCGCGACTTCGGCGTGGGCAAGCGGCTCCATAACCTTCCCGCCCTGCGGGAGGTCGGCTTCTCCGCCAACCGGCGCCTCCTGGAGGTGCAACGAACGAGCTGCGACTGCCAGATCGGCGAGGACGCCTTTGCAACGGTGTGTACGCCGGTCGTCGTCGAACGACAACGTGGGCCGGCGCTCCGCTTCGGCGATCCTCGTGTCCAGGCGCTGTTGAGCGTGCTGGTCGTGTTCCGACTCCTGCCCGACGGGTTCTCGAACCGAGACCTGCGCGTGCACCTCGCACCGCTGCTGGGGACCGACCCGGCACACATGACCGCGGGCAGGATGACCTACGACCTGCGACGCCTCCGCCTGCACGGGATCATCGAGCGGATCCCGCACACCCACCGCTACCGCGTCACACCGTTCGGGCTGCGCGTGGCGATGCTGTTCACCCGCACCTACGCACGCGTGCTCCGTCCAGGACTCGCCCACAGCCTCGACCCCTACGCAGTGCCGACCGCCGTCCGCCGGCAGTTCGACCGGCTCGACGACGCCATCGACGCCTTCATCGCGGAGGTCGACCTGGCCGTGTGAAACTTGACTCAACCGTGCCGGCTTCGCCGGCCAAAGCTCCCTAGTCGATCACCCGCTCCCGTCGCTCGCGGCGAGCGGCATCGTGGCGGCGACGGCGGTCGCTCAGGCGTCACTGCGGTCGAGCAGGAGCGACGACCCGACACTCGATCGGCGCCGCGGGTCCGTCCGTCCTGCGCCTGCCGGACCAGCAAGGTCATCAGGATCAATCTGCGTGGTGACGACGACGTGGCGATTCGCTCGGCCCCGGCCGATGGCCGACGTCGGCGACGGGGGAGATCGTAGGCTGCCCTCGTGGCAGGTCTGCTGGAGCTCGACGGCCTGAGCCGGCGCTTCGGCTCGGTGACCGCCCTTGACGGGCTGACGTTCTCCGTCCCCGCTGGCCAGGTAGTCGGCTTCCTTGGACCCAACGGCGCCGGAAAGACCACGACGATGCGTGCCATCTTCGGCCTCATTGACCTCGACGCAGGTTCGGTGCGTTGGCGAGGAGATCCCGTTGGGCCGTCCCAGCGCCGCCGCTTCGGCTACATGCCGGAGGAGCGCGGGCTTTATCCGAACATGCGCGTGGGTGAGGAGCTCGAATACCTTGGTCGGCTGCACGGGATGGACGCCGACAGCGCCGCGGGTGCCACCAGGCAGTGGTTGGAACGCCTGGAGGTCGCCGACAGGGCGCGCAGCAAGGTGGAGTCTCTGTCCCACGGCAATCAGCAGCGGGTTCAGCTCGCCGCGGCCCTCGTCCACGATCCCGAGCTCCTGGTCCTGGACGAGCCGCTCGCCGGTCTGGATCCGACGGGGATCGACGCCATCGGTGAGGTCCTGGTTGAGCAGGCCCGGTCGGGGCGCTGTGTGCTCTTTTCGAGCCATCAGCTCGATCTGGTCGAGAATCTGTGCGATGCCGTGACCATCATCGACCACGGTCGCCTGGTGGCGAGCGGGACCGTGGACCAGCTGGCGACAAGTGGTTCCCGGCGTCTCACCGTCCGCGTCGAGGGAGATCGCCAGGGAGCATGGGCGCGGGCGATCCCGGGGGTCTCGGTGTCGGAGGTGAGCGGCGGCGAGGTGCGGCTGGTCCTCGGCGACGCCACCGACAGCGACGTCGTCCTCGACGCGGCGCGTGCTGCCGGGCAGGTGACCCAGTTCGTCTTCGAGCGCCGTCGGCTGTCAGAGGTCTTCCGGGAGGCCGTCGGCCGGTGAAGGCGTACCCGGTGGTGATCGTCGCCCTTGTGGTGGTGGTCGTCGCTCTGCGGCTTCGCCTGCATCGAGGGCGTGCACGACCCACGACGTTCCCCAGCGCCCGGCGCGGACGGTGGCGCGTCCCGAATCCGCTCGGTGACACCGGCCTTGTGGCCGGACGCGAGATTCGTGAACGAGTGCGGGGGCGCGTCTTTCGGGTGGTGACGATCGTCCTGTTCGCGGTGGTGTCCGCTGCGGTCGTCATCCCCACCCTGCACGCGGGGTCTCCCAAGGTCCATCAGGTGGGTGTGGTCGGCGGGTCTTCCTCCCTCGACGCCGAGGTGCGCGCCGTTGCCGTCTCGGTCGGGCTGACGGTGACGCTGGTGACCGAGCCGGACTGGAGTGCCGCCCGAGCGGCCGTGGCCGCCGGCAGGATCGATCTGGTCGTGGATGGCCGCGGGAAGATGCTCGTGCGGGACCCGGTTTCCGATACCGACACGTCGGCTGCCGCTCGTTTGGTCCGAGACCTCTCCGCGGTGCTCGGGGCTCAGCGGGCCTTCGCCAAGGCCGGCCTCACCCCCGCCCAAGCGGCCGCCGTCGCGAACGCAAAGCCGTTGCCGGTGGAAAGCCTGCACGCGGTTCGCAAGGAGCGCACCACCTCCGAGGCAACCGCATTGATCGGCGTCATCCTCATCTTCATCGTTCTCAGCCAGTACCTGACGTGGACCCTGATGGGGGTGATGGAGGAGAAGGCCAGTCGCGTGGTGGAGGTCCTGCTGTCCACCCTCCGTCCGCTCCAGCTGCTCGCGGGCAAGGTCATCGGGATCGGGGTCGTTGCTCTCCTGCAGGCCGTGTCGTTGGTGGCCTTCGCGCTGCTCCTGGCCAAGGCCGTGGGCTCGAGCCTGGCCCAGGGGGCGGCACCCTTCGTCGTCGCCGCCACGCTCTTGTGGCTGATTCTCGGCTACGCGTTCTACAGCTGGCTCTATGCCGCCGCCGGCTCGCTGGCCGAGCGCCAGGACCAGATCCAGAGCCTGGCACTGCCGCTCGGCGCGCCACTCATCTTCGGCTACATCGTTTCGCTCACCGGCGTGAGCACCGGCCACGCATCCCTGCTCGTCAGGGTGCTCGCCTACATTCCTTTCACGGCACCTTTGACCATGCCGACGCTGGTCGGCTTCGGTGACGCCGCCTGGTGGCAGTTCCTGGCTTCCGCGTTGATCAGCGCGGGGTGCACCGTCCTCGTCGCGCTCGCGGCCGCGTACGTCTATCGCGCAGCGGTGCTGCGCACCGGTGCGCGCGTCCACCTCCGGGAGCTGGCGCCGAGGATCGCCCGGTTCGGCCGAGGGTGAGCGCCACCGGATCGCAGGTGGGCCGATGGACCCTCCCACGCCTCGTCGGCGTGACCGGGCGAGGCGATCTGTGCAGCGATACGTGCCGACACCCCCGGTGACGGCCGGCAGCTCACGGTTGGGCCGTCTGCCGGTGCGCGTGCGTTTTCCGCCACCGCGGGCTCCTTTGGCAGCGCGCGCACCCTGGCCGACCGGGCGTCACCGCCGTGTCCGCCCGGGGGGTGCCCGGCGCGGCTGGTTGCGCAGACAGCAGGGGTGGCGATCGACGCGCTCGCGGTGCTCTGGCGGTTCACCTCGTCCGGCTCGGAGGCTCCCTGCGGGTGTGTGCTGCCCACCGGGGCGCGGCGGTGCGGGCGCGTGAGCGCCTGGGGCCGCGGGGAGCGCGATCCCCTGGTTCGCCCGCGTCGACCACCGTCGCCCGGGGTCCGGCCGCAGCGGGGAGCAGAGCGCGGGCGGGAGAGGACGCGGCTGCTCCAGCTTGCGAAGGGTCAGTGGTCGTCCTCGGTGGGGTGATCCGAAGACCCCCTGAGGAGGCGGTTCGCTCGGACGTCGGCGGCCTCGTCCCCGTGGCGAGGTGCTCCGGTCGTCGCGGGAGATGCTCTCCGTAGCGTGGCGAAGAGAATGCGCATCGTGGGTGTCGACATTTCGTCTACCGGCTGAGCCGGTCCCGTCTGCGTCGCGGCCGTCGGGGCCTATGGTGGAAGGTGGGACCGGACGGGGTGGGAGACCCGCCCCGTAAGGTCGGGCGTCCGTTCGATGAGCACGAGGACTGGAGCGGACAAGTGATCGACGTTATCTCGGGTGCGAGCATCCGCCACCTCGCGGAGGTCCACGAGGTGCCGTGTGTATCGATCTACCTCCCGACGCACCCCGCCGGGACGGAGAGGCTGCAGGATCCGATACGCCTCAAGAACGCCCTCGGCAAGGCTGGTGCGGAGCTCGAGGCGCTCGGCGTCCGCCAGGCGGAGGTCGGGTCGCTTCTCGCCGCGGCCACGGCACTGAAGGACGACGCGGCCTTCTGGGAGCACGTCGACCAGGGTCTTGCGGTGTTCGCGAGCCCGGGAGGCACGTCTGTCTATCGGCTGCCGGTTCCGGTCGATGATGTGGTGGTGGTGGCCGACCGCTTCCACGTGAAGCCACTCCTCCCTGCGGTGAGCGCGGGGGAGGTCTTCTATGTGCTCGCGCTCAGTGCGAACCAGGTGCGTCTGCTGCGCGGCAGCCGCTTCGGGGTCAGCGAGCTGGCCCTGGGGGAGATCGCCGAGAGTCTGGCTGCGGCCTTGTGGTTCGAGGACCGCGAGGCGCAGCTCTACAGCCACGCAGCAGGACGAGTCGGCCGCGGGGATGTCGCCGCGACCTTCCACGGCCAGGGAGCGGGCAAAGATGCCCGGGGCGGCGACCTGGACCGGTTCCTCGCTGCGGTCGACGCCGGAGTGCGGCACATTCTGGCCGACACTTCGGCGCCGCTGGTGCTGGCCGGGGTCTCGGACACGGTGTCGCACTACCGGCACGTGAGCAGTTATGCGCATCTCGTCGACGGATCGATCGAGGGCAACGCGCAGAGGTCGAGCCCGGCGGAGCTCCACGACCGCGCCTGGCCCCTCGTGCAGCCGGTCTTCGAAGAGGCCAGGCGCCACGCGACCGAGACATTTCTCGCCGATCCCGACCGCTCGGCAGGAACCCTTCCGGAGGCGGTCCTCGCAGCCTGCGACGGGCGGGTCGCCACACTCTTTGTTCCCCTGCGTGCCGAGCGTTGGGGTCGCTGCGACCCGGGGGCGCGTCGCGTCGAGGAGCACGACGACCGCCAGCCCGGTGACCGCGACCTGTTCGATGTCGCCGTCGCCGAGACCCTGGCCAACGGTGGGGAGGTGTACGCGCTGGAGGACGAGGACGTCCCCGGGGACGGACCGATCGCCGCGCTGCTGCGCTTCTGAGCGCGTGCACCGCTGTCGCCGAACCGCCTTGCCTCCATCGTGGGCCCCAGCCCGCGGTGCGTGCTTTCCGGAGGGTCGCCCCCTGTCGGGCGGTGACGGCCAAGGCGGACCTCTACCCGCTCAAGAGGGACCTCTACCGGGTCCGATCCGGTGCCGTGCGAGCCGGAGCCGGTCTCTTGGTGGCGGTCAGCTCTGCCCCCGCGCATCCCGGTGAAACCTGTGAAGGCACTCTGGCGACCGCCCGCGGTGGCCGGAAGGAGCGGCGCTCTGGCCGGCGGGCGGAGTCACGGTGCCGTACGGGTGAACGTAGGCCGCGTGCCCGCGGCTGAGTGGTTCCGCGCGCGGAGGCAGTCGGGCGACGAAAGCTCGCAGCCACACCGGCTCGCCTTGTCGTTCATGAGCCACGGGCCGGACAGTTCGGCATCGCTGATCGCACCTGCTCGGCCGCGGCGCTTTCCCCCGTCCGCGGTCGGCCACCCGCGCCGGTACCGGCGCGGGCCGTGAGGACCTCGCCCGAGCGCGACCCCCGGCGACGCGCGCCGGCTACTGCGACATGGCGCGGTCTGCTTCGGGGTCCTGATCCTTGATGACCACCGCCGGACCTGCGACCAGATCCGCGTCCGGGGGCCGAGCCCGGCCGGCAGACGGCGCCGGTGGCGGCCGGTGTGGACGACGGGGGACGGCACGTCGGTGAGGTTTGGGGGTCATCGCCGTGCTGGCGCAGCGGCCCGGTCTGCCCGTACGGCGCGCCGCTCAGGTCGCTCGCTTCGGGCGCGGCCGGAAGATCGTCGGCGACCTGGGGCAACGTGCGAGGCGCAAGGGAGACGCCCGATTATGGTGTGACCCGATGGCGGAATCGCCGATCCTGTCCTTCCTCGGCGCTGCGGGCACCGTCACGGGGAGCCGCTTTCTCCTGGAGACGCCGACCGCCCGGATCCTCGTCGACTGCGGACTTTTCCAGGGCCTCCGGGACCTCCGCCGGAGGAACTGGGCGCGGTTCCCGGTCAACCCGGCAACGATCGACGCGGTGGTCCTCACCCACGCCCACGTCGATCACTGCGGGTATCTGCCCGCCCTGGTCAGGGACGGCTTCGCCGGACCGGTCCTCTCGACGTCGACGACCGCGCAGCTGGCGGGAATTGTGCTGCCGGACGCGGCTCACCTTCAGGAGGAGGAGGCCGCCTATGCCAACGCACGCGGCTTCTCCAAGCACCGGCCGGCCCTTCCGTTGTTCACCGGACGCGACGCGGCCGCCGCACTCGCGCTCCTGCGGCCCGTCGACTATGCGACGACGACGGAGGTGGCCCGCGGGATCCAGGTCGAACTGCTGTCCGCCGGGCACATCGCGGGTTCGGCGAGCGCGTTCGTCACCGTCGACGACGGCTCTCCCCGCACGCTCTTTTTCAGCGGTGACGTCGGGCGGCCGCACCATGCGATTCTGCGGCCCCCGGCGACACCGCCGGCCGCAGACGCGATCGTCGTCGAGTCGACCTACGGGGACCGCGTGCACGAGCCCGAGGCGGGCGCCCTGGCGCGGATGGCGGAGGCGATCGTGCAGACGGCCGAGCGCGGTGGCACGGTCGTCATCCCCTCCTTTGCGGTCGACCGCACCGAGGTCCTGCTCATGGCCCTCGGCGACCTCGTGCGGGAGGGCAAGGTACCGAGACTGCCCATCTACGCGGACAGCCCGATGGCACTCGCCGTCCTCGATGTCTACCGACAGGCGATCGCAGCCGGGGCGCCTGATGTCGCGCTCCACGGTGGCGGATCCGACCCGTTCGATCCCGCAGGCGAACTCCACGAATTGCGGACGCCCGAGGAGTCCCACTCGCTGAACGAGCTCGGGTTCCCCTCGATCATCATCTCCGCCTCCGGCATGGCGACGGGGGGCCGGGTCCTCCACCACCTGCTGCGCTGCCTCCCCGATCCGCGCTGCACGGTGATCCTCCCCGGCTACCAGGCCGAGGGCACGCGGGGAAGGCAGCTTGCCGACGGGGCGCGCATGGTCAAGATGCTCGGCCAGTACGTGCCCGTGCGCGCGCGGGTCGTCGTCGCCGATGCGTTCTCCGTCCATGCGGACGCCGACGAGCTCGTCGACTGGCTGCGGCCGGTCGAGCCTCCGCACACCTGCTTTGTTGTGCACGGCGAGAAGGCGGCGGCGACCACCTTCGCGAACCGCCTCGGAGACGAGTTGGACTGGATCGCCGTGGTTCCCGAACAGGGAGAACGCGTGCGCGTCGGCCGGCGCCGGTGAGCGAGCTGCCCGGCCCGACGCCCCAGGTGCCCGACCCGTCCACCCTCGCTCCCGCCACGAGGGCACCCGAACGGGCGCTCGTCGTCGGCGTGATGGGTTCGGCGAGCGGAGACATCGACCCCGCGGTAGCGGCGCTGGCGCGCCAGCTCGGCCGGGCGATCGCCGGTGCAGGATGCACCCTGATCACCGGCGCCTGCCCCGGTCTTCCCCAGGAGGCCGTGCTTGGTGCCTCCGAGCGCGGGGGGCTCGTGCTCGGGATCTCGCCTGCTCTGTCCGAGCAGGAGCATGTCGTGAGGTATCGGTCCCCGACAGAGGGCTTCGGCGCGCTTATCTACACCGGATCGGGCCTCATGGGCCGCGAAGTCGTCAACATCCGCTCCTCGGACATCGTCGTCATCATCGGCGGCCACTCGGGCACGCTCGGGGAGTTCGCGATCGCCTATGACGAAGGCCGACTGATCGGTGTGCTGACCGGGACAGACGGTGTCGCCGACCTGGTTGGCACCCTGGTCGCAAGGATGGGGAAGGAGACGGGCGCAAAGGTGCTCTACGACGCCGATCCCGACCGGCTCGTCGATCGCCTCGTCGACTACTTCCGCACCACCCACTTCCAGCGTCCCCACTCCCTCTTCGAGCGACCGGCGCGGTGGTGATCCGGTTCGAAGTGCGCGGACGGGAACGACGGCGGCACCGCAGACCGAGGACACCTGAATCCTGCAAGACGCCCCTCCGCGCGCTCGCGCGCGGCGTGCGCCGGACACCGGGTGCCGTCGGCAGCCGTATCCGAGGGTGTGGGGCCGCGCCGGGCCGGAGCGTGGTCGGTCACCGCCCGGCTGGGGGAGCCATCGACGGCGCGGTTCCTTGTCCTTGCGCTGGCCGGAGGGTGCGCCGACGAGGGCCGAGACCCGCTGACGGTTCTTGTCCCCGCGTCGGCCGCGCGCGGCGCCGAGCGATCGCGGGCGGTCACCGGGTCCGCCCGCGGCGCACGCGGGTGCGTGCCCCGCGGGCGAGAGGCGGCACGGCCGTCGCCCGCCTCCCTGCCCACGACTCGCTCCGCCGCTTCTCCGGGGTGCCGCGCCGCGGCGGCCGGAGCCCGGCGCGCACGTCTTGTGGGGAGACACGACGTGCAAGGACACCGTGGCTCCCTGGCCGACGCTGTGCACCGGCGACGGTGACCCGGCGGTACCGGTGCGTGATGCCGCAACAGCGCGAGCGCGAGCGCCTGCCCCCCGCTGGAGCTGCGCAACGTTTGTGTCGGAGCCGTGCCAAGGGTTGCCGCCGGCCTCTCCGATAGGCTCGAAACGCGGGCAGGCAGGAAGGAGGCCTCGTGCGCGCAGGGGGCGCTTGCGGCGACGGTGCTGCGTGGCGCGCTCGGAGGTCCTAGACCCGTGGCGCCGAAGCTCGACTCGTCGCTGTTCGAGCGGATCGGCGACGGGATCTTCGTCCTCGATCGTCTCTGGACCTACGTGTACGTGAACGCAGCGGGCGCCCGGCTGGTCGGCCGGAGCGTCGACGAGCTGGTCGGCCGTGTGGTCTGGGAGGTGTTCCCCGAAGCCGTCGGCAGCGCTTTCGAGCGGAATTTTCGCTACGCGGCCGACAACCAGGAGCTTGTCGAGTTCGAGGACTACTTCCCTCCACTCGACCGGTGGTATGCGATCCGCGTCTTCCCGTCCGCGGACGGGTTGACGATCGTCTTGCGGGACTCGTCCGCGCGCCATGTCGCCGACCGCGCGCTCGAGGCGCTCCTCGCACAGTCCCGACGGGAGCAGCGCCTCGCGGCCGTGCTCGCCGAGACGAACGAGGCGGTGTTCCGAGCGACCTCACCCCAGGAGTTGTTCGACGCGGCCGTGCGCATCGCGGTCGACCACGGCGGTTTCGTGATGTCCTGGATCGGCATCCTCGATCCCGGGACCGGCGACATCGCCCATGTCGCCTCGGCGGGGGAGGGGGCAGACGAATACCTGGCCGTCGCGCGCGTGACGAGCCGCGACGGCCCCTACGGTCGGGGCGTCGCCGGCCTCGCACTGCGCAGTGGTGCGCCGATGTGCTCCAACGACATCCTCGAGGACGACAACATGGCGCCGTGGCGCGGACCGGCGGCGCGCGTTGGGTACCGCTCCTCGGGAGCCTTTCCCCTCATCGTGGGCGGGGACGTCGCCGGGCTGATGTCGGTCTACGCGGCCGAGCCGCGGTACTTCGACACCGAGGAGATCTCGCTCGTGCGCCGCCTCGCCGCGAATGTCTCCTACGGCTGGGAGAGCCTCTTGCGCGAGGCGGCACTGCGCGACTCCGAGGTCGCGCGCCGCACCGAACAGCGCTTCCGGGAGGTGCTGTCCGCGGCGCCGACCGCGATCCTCGGCGTCGGCGGGCACCGGTGCGTCGAGTTCGCGAACCGCGAGGCCGGACGGCTCTTCGCCCGCCCGAGCGCGCGCCTTGTTGGGGAGAGGGTCGACGCCCTGCTCCACCCCATCGCCGACGGGCCGGGCATCGAAGGTCTCATCACCGAGCTTGAGACGGACCCACGGCCGATCACGGAGACAACCCAGCTCTGCGGCCGACGCGGGGACGACTCTGCGTTCCCCGCCGAGGTCGCGGTGAGCCGCGTCGGGGGCGAGGCGCAAGGTGGACTCGTCCTCGTTTCGGTGCACGACCTGAGCGAGCGCCTCGAGCTCGAGGCGGCGAGGCGCCTGCGCGCGCTCGAAGCCGAACGTGAGCGGGCCGACCGGCTCGACAGCCTCGGCAAGCTGGCCGGTGGCGTGGCGCACGACTTCAACAACCTTCTCGGCATCATCTTGAACTACACGACGCTGCTCGAACGGCACCTCGACGACGCGCAGGTCCGTTCCGATCTCAACAAGATCCGCGTGGCCGCACAGCGCGGCGCGGAGCTGACCCGGCAGCTCCTCACCTTCGCACGACGCGATCCCGCTACTCCGAAGCCCATTGATGTCAACGAGTCCGTGCGGTCCGTCGCCGCGATGTTGGACCGCGGTCTCGGGCCGGGGGTCGAGCTCGTCTTGCAGCTTGCGGCGGAGCCGCTCGTTGCGGTCATCGACCGTCAACAACTCGATCAGGTCATCCTCAACCTCGTCCTGAACGCGCGCGACGCGATGCCGGGCGGGGGGCGGGTCTTGGTCTCGACTGCCCCGGCGAGCGCGGCCGCCGGAAGGGCCGCCGGCCCACCGCACGGTGAGACGGTCGAAATCCGGGTGAGCGACACCGGATTCGGGATGACACCAGAGGTCGCAGCACGGGCCTTCGAGCCCTTCTTCACGACCAAGCCGCGCGGGCAGGGGACGGGGCTCGGACTCGCCGCGGTCTACGGCATCGTCGAGAGGTCGGGCGGGCGCGCGACCATCGACTCCACACCCGCGATCGGGACGACGGTGACGGTGGAGCTGCCCCGCTGCGATACGGATGCACAGCCTGGACCCCCTGCTCCGCCACTTTCCACACCGGTGTCGGGCCGGGAGGAGTGCGTCCTGCTGGTCGAGGACGACGAGGACCTGAGGGAGGCGACGAAGAGGATCCTGCGCGGCGCCGGCTTCCGCGTCCTCGATGCGGACGACGGGATCGCGGCCCTCGAGGTTTTCGCGGCGAACAGGGAGGTGATCTCCGTGGTGCTGAGCGACGTGATCATGCCCCGGATGCGTGGCGACGAGCTGGCGCGTGTCCTCGGCACGCGCGCGCCGGGACTCCGGGTGGTGCTCATGACGGGGCACGACTCGGGTGAGGTGCCCCTCTCCGAGCCCGTGCTCCGCAAGCCCGTCGACGAGGAGCGCCTCGTGCGCGCGCTGCGGGAGGTCCTCGATGCCTGAGTCGACCACATCGATCGTGCTCGTCGACGACCACCGGATGTTCGCCGAGAGCCTCGCGCGTCTTCTCGAGGACGAGGGGGATATCGCGGTCGTCGGCATCTGCGGCGGCGCACGGGAGGCCCTCGAGCTGACCGGGCGCCTCCCCGCGGACGTCGCGCTCGTCGACTACTACCTTCCGGGGCCCGACGGCGTCGAGCTCGTTCGCCAGCTGAAGCGGTTGCGCCCCGCCATGCAGGTCGTCATGCTGACAGGATCCCCCGATGACCGGCTCCTGCTGGCGGCGATCGAGGCTGGGTGCTCGGGGTTCCTCACCAAAGAGCGCGCCGCGGCCGAGGTGGCCGACGCGGTCCGTGCCGTGGCCGACGGCGAGGCGCTGATCTCGCCGCAGATGCTCGCCCGCCTCCTCCCTCAGCTGGGGAGGAACGAGCAGGTTCCCGGCTCCGACTTGACCGAGCGCGAGCGTGAGCTTCTCCCCTACCTCGCCCGCGGGATGACAAACCGTGCGATCGCCGCGGAGCTCTTTCTCAGCGTGAACACCGTCCGCAACTACGTGCAGTCCATCCTCAACAAGCTCGGTGCGCACTCGAAGCTCGAGGCGGTGTCGCTGGCGGTCCGGGCGGGCATCGTGGAGTACTGAGCGGGTAGACGTCCTCGAGCGCGCGGACGATGCGACGAAGGACGCGCTCCAGTGTGCGCCGGTTCATCGCACGCTCGCCGTCGGTGCAGATCCCCTCGAGGGTGACCGCGGTGGCTTCGGGCCTGTTGGCCGTGATGACGACGAGGCCCGTGAACTGGTTGAACGCCGCCGCACCCTGGTCGGGCGACCACGTGAGGGGGATGGTGACGGCCCCCGAGGGGTCACGCTGGGGCGGGCCGAGAGCAAAGCGTGGATTGACCGCCGGCGTGCCGAGCGCGCTCAGCGTGAGAGCGGGACGGATCCAGCTGGGCGGGCTCAAGCTGAACAGCTGAACGACGAGTTCGGCCGCGACGCGGGTGCGCAGTGTCACGCGCTCGGCGTGCACCTTGGGCGCGGAGATGTCCACGGCGAGATCGTCGCCGAGACGGCGGCAGTTTCTCCAGACGCGTTCGCATCTATTCCGTAACGACGCGAATGCACTACGCGTGACCACGCGCGCGCATCTTCGCCGAGCGGCGTGACACGGCTTCACTGGGTGTTGTGAGCGATCAGCAGTCCATGACGTCGCGCCCACGTGGCGACTCGGAGCGCGGCGACGGGCGCGCCGTCGGCTTGCCGGCCCCGCGACGGTCCCCCGGCATGGTCGCGCAGTCCGTGCCCGGCCCGAGTGGCCCCACGAGTTGCCGCCGTCCTCCGCTGCGCACCGTGTGGTGGCATCCGCGTGAGGCCGACCGGCTCGCGTCTCTCGCGAGCTACAAGATCCTCGACACGCGTTCCGAGGCCCCCTACGACTCGGCCGTGCAGCTCGCCGCGACCCTGTGCGCCGCGCCGGCCGCGATGGTGACCCTGGTCGACGACGACCGGCAGTGGTTCAAGGCGTCGATCGGGCTGGCGGGGATGGGCTGTGAGACGCCGCGCATCGACTCCGTCTGCTCGGACGCCGTCGCGCTCGAGTCGCGCCTCGTCATCGAGGACGCCCGGAAGAACCCCCGGTATGCGGCCAACCGGCTCGTGAGCGGACCGCCGTTCATCCGCGCCTATGCCGGGGTCCCGCTCATCGGCCGGGACGGCCTGCCTCTCGGGACCATCTGCGTCGTCGACACGCGGCCGCGCCGTTTCACGGCGACCCAGCTCGGGAGCCTTGAGGCCATGGCCCTGAACGTCGTGACCCACCTCGAGCTTCGAAGGGTCGACGGCCTCCTCGGCCGCGACCCGGCGCGCCTGCTCGACGACGCGCTCGACCCTCTGCGGCTGCGTCGCGCGATCGACACAGGTGAGTTCGTGAGCCGCTTCCAACCCATTGTCGACATGCAGACCGGCGAGCCGCGCGCGTTCGAGGCGCTCGTGCGCTGGTCCCATCCCGAGCTGGGGGAGATCCCGCCCGCGCTGTTCCTCCCGGCGATGGAACGGACGGGGCTGATGCGCAGTCTCGGTCGATCGGTCCTCGCCGACGCACTCGATCTCGCGCGCGCCCTGGAGGCGCAGGAGCGGTGGATTCCGGTCCCCAGGGTCGCCGTGAACGTCTCGGGGACCGAGTTCGACGCACCCGGCCTCGCCGGCGAGATTGCCGACTCTCTCCATGTCCGCTCCGTCGCGCCGGCCGCGCTCTGTGTTGAGGTGACCGAGACGGCCCCGTTCGAAACGGGACGGGCTGCGGCCGAGATCGCCGAGTTGCACCGCCTCGGGGTCGGCGTCGCGCTCGACGACTTCGGATCCGGCACGGCGACCGTGGGCAAGATCGTCGACCTCCCCGTCACGGCGGTGAAGCTCGACCGCTCGCTCGCGACCGCGATGGACTCTCCCCGCGCCCGGGCGGTCGTGGCCTCGACCGTCCACATGGCGACCGAGATCGGGTTCGAGCTGAGCGGCGAGGGCATCGAGACGGCGCGCCAACGCGACGAGCTTGTTGGCCTCGGTGTGACGGTCGGTCAGGGCTGGCTGTTCAGCAGGGCGCTCGAGCCCGCCCAGGTCCTGGCCGAGGTGACCGGCTGGCCACTGCGCCCGGAATCTCGGACCCGGGACACGCGTGCGCGTTGAGAGGCTGCGGGAGAGTCAGGTGAATAGCGGGCCAGGTTCTTCTCGGGCTTGGTCGCGGGAGTCTGTGCCGCGAGCCGTGGGGGCGCGGGGGATTTCGGCGGCAGGACTGACCGCGCGAACTTGTCGGGCAGAAATGTGAGCGCTAACG
>JAJZMN010000173.1 GCA_021850345.1 Actinomycetes bacterium
CGGTGGTGGGCGCGTCGCCGATGCCGACGACCACGACGTCGGCCGCGAGCACCTCGCCGCCGCGCAGCTCGACCTCGTAGCGCGCGCCGTGCGAGCCTCGCTCGGCGCGCACGGCGCGCACGGCCTCCACCGCGACCCCGGTGCGAAGCTCCACCCCGTGGCGAAGATGCAGCGCGCCGAGCGCGGCGCCGATGCGCTCGCCGAGTGCCGGGGCGAGCGGGACGGGCAGCATCTCGAGCACCGTGACGACGCAGCCGAGCCCTGCACAGGTCGCCGCCACCTCCGATCCGATGAAGCCCGCCCCGACGACGACGACCCTGCATCCGGGCCCCGCGTCGAGGACGGCGGCACGCAGCCGCTCGCAGTCGTCGAGGGTCCGCACGACGGCCACGCCGGTGCCCAGCGCCTCGGTTCCGGGAAGGCGGCGTGGCCGAGCGCCGGTCGAGACCACGACGCCGTCCGCCTCGAGCACCGTCCCGTCGTCGAGCGTCACGCGGCGGGCGGCAGCGTCCAGGCCCTCGGCCCGGTGCCCCAGGCGGAGGTCCACGCCGAGCTCGGCGAGTCGATGCCAGTCCGCGAGGACCACACGCTCGGGTGGCCACGTCCCCGCGAGCACCTGCTTGGACAGGGGAGGGCGGTCGTAGGGGTAGCGGACCTCATCCCCGACCATCACCAACGACCCGGTGAAGCCGCCTTGCCGGAGCTCCTGCGTGGCGCGCAGGCCCGCGAGCGACGCGCCCACCACGACGACCGACCCGTCGCGCGGAAGCGGTCCGGCCGCCGCCGATCCCGCCGAGCTCATCGGCCGAACATGGCGAGCCACTCCTGCGCGGAGCGCGGTCGCAGCACGACGTTCGTCCGGCGCGTCTCCCCCATCGCCGCGAACGGTTCGTCCGAGTAGCGGTGTCCGGGGTAGACGAGCGCGTCGTCCGGCACCTTTGCGAGCCGCTGCGTGAGGGACTCGTAGAGTGCCGCGGGGTCCCCGCCCGGGAGGTCGGTCCGCCCGCATCCCTGCAAAAAGAGGGTGTCTCCCGACACGAGCCTTCCGTCGACGAGGAAGCACTGGCTCCCCGGGGTGTGGCCCGGGGTGTGGAGCAGCTCGACGGCCACCGCCCCCACGGAGACGATGTCGCCGCTGTCGTGCGGCGTCAGCTCGGACTCCGCGACGCCGGTGGCTCGCACGACCCAGGGCAGCTCGGCGCGCTGGACGTGGACGGGCACCTGCACGCGTTCGAGCAGTGCGGCGATTCCCTCGACGTCCCACCCCATCGCCGAGCCGCCGACATGGTCGAAGTGGTAATGGGTGGCCAGCACGCCGGCACAGCGCATCCCGTCCGCCTCGACGACGTCGAGCAACTCGCCGACGCGGTACGCCGGGTCGACGAGGACTGCCTCGCCGGTCTCACGATCGCCGATCGCATAGACGAAGTTCACCATCTGGCGGGCGACCGGGTCGTCGCCGGCGAAGTCACGCCCCGACAGGAGCTGGCGGAAGTAGAGACGGTCGGCAACCGGCGGGGTGGACATCAGACCGGGGTGGACATCAGACCGGGGTGGACATCAGACCGGGGTGGACATCAGAACAGTCCGGGCGAGGTGTCGTCGTCCTCCTCGCTCCGAGCGCGGAGCGTGCGACGCGGGGCAACGACCTCGTCCATCTCGTCGAGCGCCGACGCCGCCACGGTCTCCTCGTCGGTGTCGTCGCCCTCGGAGCTCGCGTCCCCGGCTCGAGCACTTCCGCCGTCAGCGGGCTCGCTCGGCGGCCGCTCTCCGTCTGCCGCTTCTTCGAGCACGGCCGTGAGGCGAGGGACGAGCTGCTCCACTTGCATCTGGGTCCGCCGCAGCCGCTTGTCGAGCTCCTCGATGATGGCGGTGGCCCGGACGAGCCGGCCGACCAGCTGGTCGACGTCGACCTCCCGCCCCTCGAAGAAGCTGACGATCTCGTCGAGCTCAGCGCTCGCCTCGGTGTAGCTCATCTCCTCGACGGGCCGGTCGCTCACACCGGCTCCGTCGTCCATCGACGCTGCCATCATGCCTCCGCTGGCTCGTGCTGCTGCCGGTCACGACCGCGCGCGGGGGCGTCCACCGCATCCGCGACCGACCGGACGGTTCCGTCCGCGAACCGGGTCACGAGCTGCTGCCCGATCTCCACCGCGCCGGCGTGACGCACGATGTGCCCCTCCTCGTCGAGCGTCAGCGTGTAGCCGCGCTCGAGCTGGCGCTCGACGTCGTACGCCGCGACCAGCCGGCGCCACGCCACGACCCGGTCGCGCGCGTGCTCGACCCTGGCTCGTGCGAGTGGACCGACTCGTGCACCGCGCAGGACGACCGAGCTCCACGCGTCGTCGAGCACCTGCGGCGCGCAGCGCCCGATCGCTCCACCGCGCCGGACGACGTGCTCGCGCTGGCGGTCGACGAGGTGACGTGCCATCGCGCAGAGCCGAGCCCGCGCGGCCTCGTGCTCTCGCTGCGACGACGCAAGGGTGTCCGCCGCCCGACGCGCGAAGAACAGGGCGGCCGACCCGACCGTCGACTCCCACCACTTCGCGACCCGGTGCACCAGCTCCCTTCCGCACTCGGTGGGGGTGATGCACGCGCGATTCGCGACCACGTCGGCCACCGACTCGTCACCGGTGTGGCCGATTCCCGTCCACACGGGGACAACCGACGTGGCGACGGCTCGGGCGACGGGCTCGGCGTCGAACGCCGCGAGGTCCGCCTTCGATCCGCCACCGCGAACGACGACAATGAGGTCGAGGGCCCCTGGCCCGAGCGCGGAGAGCTTGCGGATGGCCGCGCTGATCGCACTGGGCGCGCTCGCCCCTTGGACCGTCGCCCGCGCCACCTTCACCACGAAGCCGAAGCCCGAATCGGACAACTGGCCCACGAAGTCGCGGTAGCCCTCGGTGCCCGGACTCGCGACGAGCCCGATCCGAAGGGGCACGTCGGGCACCACGAGTGCGCGGTTTCGGGTGAGCAGTCCCTCGCTTTGCAAGGCCCGAAGCAGCGCAGCCCGCTTCGCTGCGAGCCGACCGAGCAGCGCCGTGACGTCGATCTCGTTGAGAATGAAGCCGATCTCGGCCTTCGGGCGGTAGAAGTCGAGCGTGCCTCGGAGGAAGACGACCATTCCGGGCTGGAGCTCCACCCCCGCTCGTGTGAGCGTCGCGCGCAACGGCGCCCACGTCGACTGCCAGCACTTGACCCGGAGCACAGGAGCCTGGCGGTCCCTTGCAGAGTCGGGATCGACGAGGTCGATGTAGCAGTGGCCGCGGCCTGCCCGCTGGTCCGAGACGTGCTGGATCTCGCCACGGACCCACAGGGCGCGCCGCCGCGGGAAGGCGCGCTCGAGCGCGCCTTGCACCTCGTCGTAGAGGTCGGCGATGGAGAGGGCGTCGGCGTGCTCGCCCGCAACCAGTTCTTCGGGACCACGCACCACGGCGCCCACCATAGCGATGGGGTGCGCGCGCCCCGGGGAGGGCCCAGGGGCCCCTTCGGCGCCGGAGCCCGGGCTGGTTGCCGGTTCGGCAGCGGGGTGGTGGATCCGACGGTGGGCGACGGCACCTGCGGACGGTGGGCGTCGGCGCGCGGGCAGACGGTGGGCGTCGGCGATAGGCGGAGAGCCTGCACCAGCCCAGCACCGGGAACGTCCGTTGGCTGGCAGAATGGACTCGACGGTGAGTCGGCCGGGTGGCCGCGGCCCGGGTCGTGCATGCGTGCGCGGCACCGGGTCGAGGAAGGTCGGGACTCCGCAGGGCAGGGTGCTGGCTAACGGCCAGTCGGGGCGACCCGCAGGACAGTGCCACAGAAAGCAGACCGCCGATGGCGGGCCGCAAGCCCGCACAGGCAAGGGTGAAACGGTGCGGTAAGAGCGCACCAGCGGCCCGGGTGACCGGGTCGGCTCGGTAAACCCCACCCGGAGCAAGGCCAAGCGTGGGACACGGGCGGCCCGTCCGCCCCGCGAGGGGCAGTCCCCAGGTAGGCCGCGTAGATGGATGGTCACCCGGGCCTCTTCGAGGCTCGACAGAATCCCGCCTACAGGCCGGCTCACCGTCTACCTGGCAATATGTCGCCAACGGACGGGAGAACACGAGCGAAGCTGGCGAGGAGCTCGACCTCGAGCGCCTCGTCAGCTTGTCGAGCTCGGCAGGCTCGGGAATTACCCGCCAAGTGAGACGTTGCAGAAGGGGTCGCCGGCTGCGGCCACCCCGATGAACATCCCGTCGTCGCCCTGGGTGGACGCATGCGTCATGGCCACGCTGAACATGGTCGGGTCTTGGAGCATGTTGCAGCCGCCGATCAGCCCGGTGCCGGGGGCGGGGCCGGTCGCCGCCGACGCGGCCGTCTCCGACAGTGCCAGTGGGGCGCAGCCGATCGCTGCGACCAGGCAGACCTTCGCCAGCATCGTCTTGGTCATCTGAACCACTCCTTTGGATTCATCGGTTGATCGTCGAGTGGCGCCGGCAAGGTGGTCACACTGAGCACGGCCGGCAGTGAGGCCGGCCTCTCGGCCACCGCCGGCCGGACCTCCGCGGCCGGTTCGTGATTGGCGAGAACCAACACGAGCGCCTCCCCTTTGTGATGCCCGTCTGCTATCGGGCTTCCGCTGACGTTAAGGGATGGCCGGGTAGACGATCATCGGGGAGCTCCCCCATCCACAGGAGGGCCGAGCCGGTCGTGAAGCCGGCCGGCGAGCTCCGTCCGGTTCCTCGCTCCGCACTTGGCGAGGATGTTCGAAACGTGTCGTTCCACCGTCTTGCGGGACAAGAAGAGCGCACCGGCGATCTCCGGGTTCGATTGGCCGGCCGAGACGAGGCGGGCGATCTCGAGCTCGCGGGCGGTCAGCAGCTCGGCGTCCGCGCCCCGCCGCCAGGTGCGCACGCCGAAACCCCGCAATTCGCGCACGGCGAGCTTCTGCTCACTGATCGCTCCCATCGCCTGCGCGTTGCGCGAAGCCTCTCTGAGCTGCTCGACGCCCCGTGCCCGGTCGACCCAGGCGGCGGCCACAGCTGCGTCGATCTCGATCCACAGCCGCATCAGCTCGTAGCCGACGGCGGATGCATCCGTCGCCGCCTGGACGAAGAGCGGCAGGCTCTGAGCCGGAGCGCGGTGCATCTCCACCAGCGCCCCGATGTACCTCCTGCGGGCACCCGGGCCGCCGTGCGGCGCGGGATGGGCGGCGTCCCAGCGCTCGAGAGATGCCTGCGCGCCGGCGAGGTCCCCGATGCGGGCCTGGGCCTCCGCGCCGTACAGGACCGATTCCCACAGGCACCGCCCGCAACCGGCCCGCTCGGCATCCTCGGCCATCGGGGCGAGCAACGCGGCGAGCCCCCCGGGGCTGGGCGCGGCGAACCTGCCCACCAGCCACACATGCAGCAACCGGATGACCAGGCGGAAGTGCGGGTCGGGCTCCGCGGCGATCGCTCGCTGGATCTCAACGACATTGCCTCGCCAGTCGCCGCGGCTCGCCTCGATGCTGAAGGCCACCGCGCGCAGCTGGGCGACGGTGAACCGGCGTGGGGCGCCCACCCGTGCCGCCAGGGCTAGCGCTTGGGCCAAGTATCCCGAGGCCGCGTCCAGCTGGCCGAGGTGGTGGCTGATCCAGCCGACCCAGTGCGTCGCCTCCACCTCGATCGTCGGCAGCATGCGTCGACGGGCCTCGTCGAGGATGCGGTGGGCGCGTGGCTCGGCGGCCTTCGGCAGCCCCTCGAACTGCAACATCGAGAACACCCCGTCGGAGGCGGCCGCCAGTGCTTCAGCAGGGTCACGGGCGCCGATCCGGATGAGCTCCGCGCAGGTGGCGACGGTGCCGGCGTCGGCCCGGCGGATCGCCGCGTCCAGCTTTGCGCGCAGCGCGCGCACGTAGGCACCACACTCCACGTCGGCGAGCGCCGGCACGCCGCCGGCCAGCTTGACGAGGTGCTGCGCGCCCTCGGCGGCCCGGTCGACGATCGGGCCCGCCTCGGCGACGAGGTTCTCCAGCCACAGCAACGCCTCGGCCTCGTGCGCGTCGGCCTCGACGGCGACCACCGGTTCGCTGCCGGCCCACTCCCGCGCCCGCGCGGCGAACGCGTGGACGTCCGCCGGCCGCCCGAGCCGGAACGCCGCCGCAGCGGCCAACAGGGCCGCCCGCGCCCGTTCGCTTGCGCCGGGCAGCCGCTCGGCCAGGGCTCCCCAGCGCTCGAGCGCGACCGCCCACTCACCCAGCTCGGAGGCCAGCGTTGCGACCTCGGCGTGGAGGGTCTCCTCGCCGGACTCGTCCGCGATGGCGCCCAGCGTCGCGAGGCCCTCACCACCGAGCAGCCGGCGCCGCGGGGAGCGAGCAATGCGCAGGGCGAGCTGCGCGCTGGCCAGCCCACAGGCCTGGCGGTGCTCGAGAGCACGGAGCAACTGGCCGACGTCTTCGCCGGCGCCGGCTTCGAGCCAGGACGCCAACGACCGGTGCAGCCGGCGCTGCTCGGCCGCGCCCAGCTCGGTCGCTGCCGCCTCCCGGATCAGGTCGTGCGCGACCCGCACCGCCCCCGGATCCTTCACGACGAGCGCCCGGTCCACGAGGACGGCGACAGCACGGATGAGGCGCTCCTCCACCCAGGCGAGCAGCTCCAGGGCGTCCTGGATACCCAGCGGCTGCGCGGCGACGACCAGGAGCGCAAACAAGAGCCTGGCGTCGGCGTCGAGACCGCCGAGGCGGGTACGAACAAGCCCGGCCGGGCTCGCCTCGAGGCGATCGGGCCCGGCCAGGACTTCCAGCCAGAACGGCGAGCCTTGCGCCTGTCGCCAGAGCCGCTCCGCCTCCGCTTCCCCGAGCCCGGGTGCGAGCCGAACGATCAGGTCGATGCCATCGGCCCGATCGAAAGGACCGAGCCTGATGTCGGCGAAAGTTCCAGGGCCAAGCAGTCCGCTGAGGCCCAAGGCGAACGCGTTCACCTCCACCGTGGGCCGGCCGGCACAGAGCACGAGCAGCCGCATGCCTGCCGGACCGGCAGCAGACAGCAGATACTGCAGCAGCGACAGCGATTCGGGATCGGCCCACTGGATGTCGTCCACCATGACCGCGAGCGGGCCGAACGCCGCCACGCAACGGTAAGCCGCCTCGAAGAGCCGAAGGGTCTCGAGCCCCGTGCCGGGGCCAACCTCACCGAGCATGACCTCGTCGAGCACGTCGCCAGCCTTGGGCACGTCCGACAGGACGCGCAGCAAGCCAGCCGCAGCACTCAGCGGAATCTCGCGTGCGAGCTCGTAGCCGCGCAGCTCTACCCGGGGCAGCTCGAGCGCGTCGGCGACCTCGGCCAGCAGCCGGGTCTTCCCCAGACCCGGCTCGGCGATCACCACGGCCGACGCCGGCCGTCCCGTCCGGGCCAGTTTCGCGAGTGCGCTCAGGCGTTCGAGCTCGTCGGACCGCCCGACGAACGTCCGATGACGCCGCACGTCCAGAGGTTACCGGCGCTCGAGGTGTCCGCAGTGGGGAGCGCCGACGGCCCTGCGGGCGATCGCCACCGTTCCGCTCTGCTCCTTCCTCGTCCGACGACCGTTCTGTCTGCCGTTTCTGTCTGTCGTTCTCACCGCTCCTTTCTCGTACACGTCTCGTACACGATCTTGCTCCACAGCCGGGCCCATCCACGGCGCAACTGCCCGAGGCGTCGCCGCCAACCGATGACCGGCTTGAAATCCGACCTATTTGGTAAGGTTTTCGGATGACCCTGCGATCGCTGTTCACGTTCCCCGATCCCGTCAACGAGAAGGCGGCCCGGACGGTGGCCGCCTGCGTCGTGGTCATGAGCGTCACCGCGATCGCCGCCGACCAGCCCTGGCTGCTCGTCGCACTCGCCGCCGGCTTCTGGGCGCGGGTCCTCACCGGTCCCACGCTGAGCCCGATCGGCCGTCTCGCCACGTCGGTCGTGGCACCAGCCCTCGGGAAGCCGAAGGAAGTCCCCGGGCCGCCCAAACGCTTCGCCCAGGGCATCGGCGCCGCCTTCAGCACGGCCGCGGTGGCACTGTGGTTCGGGGCAGACGCGCACACGGCGGCGCTGGCGGTGACCGCGTCCCTCGCCGGCGCCGCCCTCCTCGAGGCTGCACTGGGGCTCTGCCTCGGGTGCAAGATCTTCGGTCTGCTGATGCGTATCGGCCTCGTTCCCCAGTCGGTGTGCGAGGCGTGCGCCGACCTCTCGTCGCGCCACCCCGAGTTGTCCCGGGAGCCCGCTCGACCCTGACAGGGTGCCCGTCCGGCAGGGGCTTCCTTCTGGCGCCCCACTCCGTCATGATGATGCGGGATGCTGGGGGAGGAATACCGCGACGTGCTCGACGCCGCTCGGGCTGGCGAGGAACGGGCGTTCGCGCGCTTGTACCGGGACCTGAACGCACCGCTCCTCCGCTACTTCGCCGCGCACGCGCCCTCCGAAGCCGAGGATCTGGCGTCCGAGACGTGGCTGGCCGCCGCGCGGCGCCTCGGCTCGTTCGAGGGTGACGAGCGGGACTTCCGGGCGTGGCTGTTCACGATCGCGCACCGAAGGCTCGTCCAGCACTGGCGCGACGCGGCGAGACGTCCAAGGCAGGTGGCCGGTGCGGAGACCTTCGAGACCGTCCTCGGCAGCTCGGATACCGAGCGCGAGGCGCTGGAGGCGACCGAGGCGGTCGCGGCGGCACGGGCGCTCGCGGCCGCGCTCACTCGTGACCAGGCGCAGGTAGTGCTGCTCCGCGTCCTCGGGGAGCTGACGGTCGAGGAGGTCGCCGCCGCCCTGGGCAAGCGGCCGGGGACGGTCCGGGTCCTCCAGCACCGCGCGCTTCGCAGGCTCGCCGAGAAATTCGCGCTGGACCATGTAACGCCATGACACCCGAGCGCGATCTCCTAGACGAGATGCACAGATGGCCCATCGACGACGGGACCGCGGAGCTGTTGCTCGCGGGAAGGATCGATCCCAACGACGCGCCACCAGGCTATGCGGGGGTAGCCGAGCTGGTGCGGGTTGCTCGGGGAGCTGCCCTCCCGAAAGAGCTCAGCTGTGAAGCGACAGTGGTTCCGGTCGCCGCCGTCGTGGCGCCAGCTGCCCGACCCACTTCGAAGGAGATCCCCATGCGCAGGAAGCTCTTGCCGTTCAAGTTCGCCGCCGCCTCCGTCGTGGGCGCCGTCGGGTTTGCCACCGCGGCAGCTGCCGTCGGCGTGACGCTCACCTCCCATCACTCGCGGCCCAATTCCCATGCAGTGGTGCAGTTCGCCAACACGTCGCAGTCGAAGACCGCCACAGGTGGAGGGAAAGACGGCGGCACCGGGAGCAACTCGAATTCGGTTTCGGCGAGCCCCGTCGGACCGGCGACGGGCATGACGAGCGGACATGCGACGTTCGGCCTCTGCACGGCATTCCTCGCCATCTACCGCACAGGCACAGGAGCGAATTCGCCCGCGTTCACATCGACGGCCTTCAAGACCCTCACGACGACACTCGGCACCTCGACAGCATCGGCGACCGCCGCCAAGTGCAAGATGGTCGTGAAGACAACAAGGCCGAACGCGGCAGCGAGCGGAGCCGGTACGACACCAGCGTCGCACCCGAACGCCACAACACATCCGATGCCGCCGACGCACGCGACGAAGACAACACACCCCGGGGCCACAGGACACACGCCGTCCGCGCAACCCCAGGCGACACCGACCACCGGGACAACACACCCGACGGCGACATCGCATCCCGCCGCGACAACACACATGCCGCCAGCACATTCGTGAGCTTGGCGGGGCCACCACGACGCCCTACCGCTCGCGGGCGGTCAGCCAGGATGCAACGAGATCAGCGGCTCCGTCCCGGTCGCTGATCCCCCGGCCCGTGATACGGGGAACCGGTTCCGGCTCCCCTTCATGTCCGACCCGATAGCAGGCCCCTCGCCGCCCGGCCGCCCGACCGGCCGGCGAGGGGCCCTCATTCGGTGGGCGGGCGACCCCCCACGGCAGCCTTCTCGGCCTGGAGCGTGTAGCTGGCCGCCAGGCGGGACGGTGTCTCGGTGAGGCGCCACTCCCCGTCCTCCCCGCGCACCATCTGGCCCGGCAGCGCGTTCCACGGGACGCTCTGGTGCTCCTCCAGCGCCGTGATCCGCATGCCCTCGGCGAGGAGCGCGCTCGTGATCTCGCCAAGCCCGTGGTTCCACACTGCGGCGCGGGTGGCGCTGAACCGGGCTTCGGTCTCGACGTAGGTGAGCTCGGAGTCGTACACGAGGGGCTCGGGCTCTTCGAAGTAGGGGAAGCGCACGACGAGGTCGTCGGCGCGCCCGTCGTCGAGTGCCCAGAGCATCGGATGCCCTTCACGAAGGAAGAGCCGACCGCCCGGACGGAGCAGCCCGGCAACCACCCCGGCCCATCGCGTGGCGCTCGGCAGCCAGCAGAGCGCACCGATCCCGGTGTACACGAAGTCGAAGCCGCCTTCTCCGAGGACCTCCCTCGCGTCGTGCACGTCGCTCACCACGAAGTCGGCCTCTTCACCCGCGGCGACGGCGAGCTCACGCGCCGAGGCGATCGCCGGAACCGAGAAGTCCACTCCCGTCATGCGCGCGCCGAGCCGTGCGAGGGACACCGTGTCGGTGCCGATATGGCACTGGAGGTGGACGCCGCGCAGTCCCCGTAGATCACCGAGCCTGGGACGGTCGAACGCGACCACGTCGCTCACGAAGGTGCGGTCCGCGGCAAACCGCTCGACCGCATAGTCCCTCGACGCAACGTGCGCGGGGACGCGTTCGTCCCAGTTGGCGCGGTTGATGGCCCGATAGTCCGTCACGACGGCATCGTCACGACGGCATCGTCCCACAGGGCAGGGCCGGAGACAGTGGCGGACGCGGCGGCACCCTCTTCGGGACTGCCTCGGCCCCGGTGGCCGCCGGGACGCTGCTCGCGGCGGCGGCGCCGGCGCCGGGACGCTGAGCCGGTCCGCCTGTCGGGCGCGCACACTGCGGCAGTAGGTTAGGCGGGACATGTCCACCACAGCCGTCCAGCGGCGCCGCGGTGGCCTGATCGACCGTCGGCTCGCTGCGCGGGTGTCCGCGACGCGGCGGTACCTCCTCACCGCGGTGGGCGTCGGCGTCGCGTCCACCGTCTGCGTCGTCGCGCAAGCCGTCCTGCTCGCGTCCGTCGTGTCTGCGACCGTCCTGCACGGCGCGACGCTCGGCGACCTTGCGCCGCGCCTTGCGGGTCTCGCCGCGGCCTTCTTGGCCCGTGCGACGCTCGGCTGGGCGGGTGAATCCGCTGCCCAGGCGACCGGCACGGCGGTGACCTCGGCGCTGCGCCGCCAGTTGCTGCGCCATGCGCTCGCCCTGGGGCCGACGTGGCTGAGCGGTGAGCGGGCGGGGGAGCTGTCGCTCGCCGCAACCCGTGGCACCAATGCGCTGACGACGTACTTCGGGCGGTATCTGCCGCAGGCGGTGCTGGCCGCGCTCGCCCCACTCGGCATCCTTGCGTGGGTTGCCAGTGAGGACTGGCCCTCCCTGCTCATCCTTTTCGCGCTCGTCGCGCTCGTGCCCGTGGCGATGGTCCACTTCGGACGCGAGTCCGCCGCGCGCACCCGCCGGCAGTGGCGCCGCCTCTCGTCGCTTTCAGCCCGGTTCTTGGACCTCTTGAGAGGCCTGCCGACGCTCCGAGCGTTCGGCAGGGAGGCTCAGGGCCGCCGGGAGGTCGTGGAAGCCACCGAGGGCCTGCGCCAGACGACCCTCAGCACGCTGCGCGTCGCCTTCCTGTCCGCTCTCGCGCTCGAGTTCATCGCCGGCATCGGCACCGGACTCGTCGCCATGGTGCTCGGCCTTCGCCTCCTCGGTGGACACGTGAGCCTCTACACCGCGATGGCCGTGCTGCTCGTCTCCCCGGAGGTCTTCCTGCCGCTCCGCCGAGCCGCAGCAGAGTTCCACGCGAGCACCGAGGGGCAGGCAGCCGCGGACCGCATCATCTCCGTGCTCGACACCCACGTGGCGGCGCCGGGCCCAGAGGCGCCGGCGGAGGGGGCGGAACCGGTGCCCGACGGGCTCGTCGACGGGCTCACCGTTGACGCCGTCGCGGTGGGTGGCTCGCACACCCGCCGCGCGTCCCGGAGCGACGGCGCGGTGCTCCGGGCGGAGGACGTCGTGGTGACCTTCCCCGGACGCGGTTCGCCCGCCCTGCTCGGCTTCTCGATCGACCTCGCCGAAGGCGAGCACGTCGCGCTCGTCGGTCCTTCCGGCTCCGGGAAGTCCACGGCGATCAACCTCTTTCTCGGCTTCGTACGCCCCAGTTCCGGTGTGGTGCTCGTCGACGATCACGACCTCGCTCGCATTGACCCTGCCCTCTGGCGTCGCCGGGTCTCATGGGTGCCCCAGCGTCCCCATCTCCTGCACGGCTCGATCGCCGACAACCTGCGCATCGCCGATCCCGGCGCGACCGCGTCGGCTCTCGCTCGCGCGATCGACATGGTCGGCCTCTCGCACACGGTGAGCGGCCTCCCGCACGGGCTCGAGACCGCGGTCGGCGAAGGAGGGGTGTCCTTGAGCGCAGGGGAACGCCAGCGGCTCGCGCTCGCCCGAGCGGTGGTCCGGGACGCTCCCGTGGTCCTTCTCGACGAACCGGTCGCGCACCTCGACGCCCATGCCGAGGCGTCGTTGCGCGACACGCTCGGCGACTGGTTCGAGTCCCGGACGGTGCTCGTGGCCGCGCACCGGCCAGAGCTCGTTGCACGCCTCGACCGTGTGGTGCGGATCGGCGCGCGCCACGAGGCCGGCGAGCACGCAGAGAGCGACGGAGCAGGCGGCACCGGTGAAGACCCGGCGGAAGCGGCGTACCGATGACCGAGCCGGCGACCGACAAGGCGAGCGAGCCGGCGACCGACAAGGCGAGCAAGGGCCCCGCCCCGGCCTGGAGCGTGGTCCGGACCCTGCTGCGCATCGGCGCGCCGCCGTGGCGAAAGCTCGCGCTCGCCGCGCTGCTCGGGGTCCTCGGCGCGCTCGCGACCGTCGGGCTGCTCGCTGGCTCCGGCTACGTCGTCGACAGGGCGGCATTCCGCCCCGGGCTCGGCGCGATCGCCGGCGTCCTTGCGTCGGTGGAGGTGCTCGCCTTCCTTCGCGGACCGCTCCGCTACGGCGAAAGGCTCGTCGCCCACGATGCCGCCTTCCGCTCTCTCGGTCGTTGGCGCGTGTGGCTCTACGACCGGCTCGAGCCCCTGGCACCCGCGGGACTGGGTGGGTGGCGCAGCGGCGACCTCCTCGCGCGCCTCACCGACGACGTCGACACGCTGCAGGACCTCTACCTTCGCTGCCTCCTGCCGGTGGTCGTCACCGTGGCGGCCGCCACCGTCGCGGTCGTGCTCGTCGCGGTCGTGCTTCCTGTCGCCGGCGCGGTGCTCGCGGCATCACTCGCCATCGCGCTCATCGCCGCCCCGGCGGCAGCCGTGGCGACCGGAACCGCACGCGGCCGCGAAGCCGAGCTACGCGGCCGCCTCGCGGCAGAGGTCGTCGACCTGCTTCGCGCCGCACCCGAGCTGCTCGCGTTCGGCCGTGAGCATGCGGCGCTCTCCGAGCTCGAGGCAACGGACCAAGAGCTCACCGCCATCGCGAGGCGCCGCGCATGGGCGTCGGGGGCGTCGGGGGCAATCGTGACGGCGTGCCTCGGCGCCGCGGTGACGGCAGTCCTCGGCCTGGGCGTGGCCGCGGTGCGCGCGCACGACATGGGGCCCGTCATGCTCGCGGTGCTGCCGCTCGCCGCTGTCGGCGCATTCGAGACCGTCCCCGCGGTCGCCTCTGCCGCGGTGCGGGCAGCCGACGTCGTCGCCGCGGGCCGCCGGATCCTCGACCTCGGGTCCATCCCCGTGCCGGTCGTCGATCCGGAGCGCCCCCTTTCCCTGCCCGACGGCTGCCCCGCGATCATGGTGCGTGGCGCACGCCTCCGCTACGGCGCGCAGCTCCCATGGGCGCTCGACGGCATGGACCTCGACGTCGCGCCCGGCACGCGCGTGGGGCTCGTCGGCGCAAGCGGCGCCGGCAAGAGCAGCCTCGTGCACGCGTTGCTGCGCTTCTGGCCGCTCCAAGGTGGGTCGGCGGCGCTCGGGGGTGCCGCGCTCGACGCCCTCCGCCAGAAAGACGTGCGGCGCGCGATCGCGCTCGTCGACCAGGACGCACACGTCTTCGCCGGCACCATCAGGCAAAACGTCATGCTCGGACGACCGACGGCGAGCGACGAGGAGGTGGCGGCAGCCCTCCAACGCGCGCAGCTCGCCGACTGGGTGGCGAACCTCCCCGAGGGACTGGCCACCCATGTCGGCGAGGAAGGTGCCCGGGTCTCGGGTGGCCAGCGGCGCCGGATCGCGCTCGCAAGAGCCCTCCTCGTCGACTCGCCGGTGCTCGTGCTCGACGAGCCGACCGCAGGCCTGGACCGCGCGCGTGGGGCGCGCCTCATCGCCGACATCGTGGACGACGCGGCCGCCCGCGGCACCAGCGTCGTGCTCGTCACCCATCGGGCCGCTGACCTCGACCGCCTCGACCGCGTCGTGGTCATGGTGGACGGCCACGTCGCCCCCGATGATCACGCACGCGGCGGGGTCTCCGGCGCCGCCGGTGCGCGAGCTGCGCGAGCTGCGCACGGCCGGTCGGTTGGCAACGGGGATGGCGAACTTCCAGAATGACGGTGCAGAAAAGTTGCGGTTTGGTAGCGTGACACTTCCATGGGGTTCGGGTACCGAGGCCGGGTCGGTGACCTACGGTCAAGGACGACCGGCTGCGGCCGCCGCCACACGACACGAGAGCACGGACCTGCGCGCCAGGCGCGCGGTGGTCAGTCGAGGAGATAGCCATGACGCCACAAGCCCACGCCCGCAGGACCGCTTCGGGGAGGCCGGGGCTCAGAAGCCTCGACGGGAGCGGAGGTGATGCCCCGCGCCCTACCCGAGGCACGCGGACCCGGCGCCCGACGTTGGTGCCGGTGACCGGCGGCGGCAACCGCCGGCCGGGCACCGGGCGGATGCAGAAGGGAGAGACCCCGAAAGAGCGCGGGGAACGGACGCGCGCGCGGATCGCCGATGCCGCGATCGAGCTTCTCTCGGAGCGTCAGGTCTCCCCGACCGCGAGGGAAGTGGCCACGCGTGCGGGCGTCTCGGTGCGGCTGGTCTTCCACCACTTCGAGGACATGGACGCGCTCTACCGCGCGGTCGCCCGCTCACAGATCGAGCGCCACTGGCTGTCCGTGCGCCCCGTCGCGCGCGACCTGACCCTCGACCAGCGCATCGAGCGGACGGTCCAGCAGCGCGCCAGGCTCTTCGACGCGGTCACCCCGGTACGTCGCAAGGCGATGGAGCTCGCCGCACGGCACCCGGACATCGCCGACGGGCTCCAGCTCACCAACACGATGCTCCGGACGTGGCTCGAAGAGACGTTCGCCGACGAGCTGCGGGCGGCGAAGCGGGACCGCCGTGAGCTCCTCGCGGCGGTCGAAGCCGCAGCATCCTGGGAGACGTGGGAACGTCTGAGGCGCGCCCAGGGGCTCTCCAGCGCCGCCGCGCGCAGGGTTCTCGCGCGCACGCTGCACGCGCTGCTGGGGGCGTAGCGGTCGCTCGGTCGCGCCCGTGTGGGCTCGCCGTAGACTTCCGCGGCCGTGGAGGTCCTGCGCACGCCCGCCGACCGGTTCGCCGATCTGCCCGGGTTCGACTTCGCCTCCCGCTACGTCGACGTCCCCTCAGGCGAGCCCGGAGGTGCGGACTCGCTGCGCGTGCACCTCGTGGACGAGGGTCCCCCTCAGGCGGCCGAGACCGTCGTCTGCCTCCACGGCGAGCCGAGCTGGTCCTTCCTCTACCGCAAGGTGGTTCCCGTGCTGGCCGCAAACGGCCATCGCGTGGTGGTGCCCGACCTCGTCGGCTTCGGGCGGTCCGACAAGCCGACGGCGCGCAGCGACCACACCTACGCGCGTCACGTGGAATGGCTGCGCTCGGCGCTCTTCGACGAGCTGGCGCTGCGAGACGTCACGCTCGTGTGCCAGGACTGGGGCGGGCTCCTCGGCCTCCGGCTGGTTGCCGAGCACCCCGATCGGTTCCGGCGGGTGGTCGCGGCCAACACGGGGTTGCCGACCGGTGACCAACAGATGCCCGACGCCTTCTTTGCCTGGCAGCGCTTCTCCCAGGAGGTCCCCGAGCTGCCGGTGGGTCGCATCGTGCGCGGTGGCACGGTGATGGGGCTCGCAGACGGCGTCGCCGCGGCCTACGACGCGCCATTCCCCGACGAGCGGTACAAGGAGGGCGCCCGTCAGATGCCGGCGCTCGTGCCGACGCGCCCGGACGATCCGGCCGCAGCGGCGAACCGCCGGGCGTGGGCGTCCCTGCGCGACTTCGACCGGCCCTTCCTCTGTGCGTTCAGCGATGGCGACCCCATCACCCGCGGCGCTGAGCGGCAGTTCATCGAGGCCGTCCCCGGCGCGGCGGGCGAGGACCACGTCACCATCACCGGAGCCGGCCACTTCCTCCAAGAGGACAAGGGCGAAGCGCTCG
>JAJZMN010000273.1 GCA_021850345.1 Actinomycetes bacterium
AGGGCGGGCAGACTGGCGTCGGCGAGCCGAAGTCCGACAACGGGGCCGACCGCGCCTCTCGGCCGTCTGGCGGCGCTCCGGAGGCCGCGCACGCGTCCGGCGCCGTGCGCACTCCCGGCGCCATGCGCACACCCGGTACCGTGCGCACACCCGGTACCGTGCGCACCCCTCGCGGCGTGGCCGAGGAGGTCAGGGCCGATCGCGTACCGGGCGCCCAAAGCAGACAGCAGGCTCCGCGTGCGAAGCGCGACGAGCCGGCGGTGGCGTCCGGCGGGTTCGCCGCAGGTCCCCGGGTCGCCGCCGCCAGGGATGCCGGCCACCAAGAGCCCGGCGCTCAGCACACCGGCCACCGCGACGCCGGGCATCAGGAAGCGGCCCTCCAGGATGCGACCGGGATCCCGGCGACCGCAACGGCAGTCGTGGAGGGACGCCATGCGGCGCCCGGTTCCGGGGCACCCCGGGCGGCGGGGACGGGGTGGGACGCGGGGCGCGAAGCGCAGGGGTCGCGGCATCCCACCGGCACCGCTGGTGCCGGGCGTGCCGAGGGCGTCCCCGGAGTCCCCACGTACGCCGCTCACGCGGGTGGCGCGGCGGGCGTTGCCTCGTCGGAGATCCTGTCGACGTCGCTGTCCGGCGTGAGCCTGACGCTCGCCGAGCTGTGCGCGGCGACCGGGCTCACTCCAGAGGTCGTCGCCTCGCTCGAGGGGCTGGGGCTCCTTTCCCCGATGGCCATTGCCGGCGGCACGTTCTACGACGAAGAGGCGCTCACGGTCGGCAAGCTGGTGGTCGAGTTCGGCCGCTACGGGGTCGAGCCGCGCCACCTGCGGATGTACCGCAACGCCGCCGACCGGGAGCTCGGCCTGGTCGAGCAGGTGATCACGCCGCTGCTGCGCCAGCGCAACCCCGAGGCACGCCAGCGCGCCGTCGACGCCGCCGTAGACCTGGCCCGACTGGGCCAGTCCATGCGAGCATCCCTCGTCCGCGCGGCGCTCCGGCGGCAGCTCGGCGGCTGACAACGTCGCCGCACGCGGACGCTGGGTCCACGCTACATTGCTCGTTATGGTCGAAGTCCACCTGAGGGCTGTCCGGGTCGACCTCCAGTCGAACACCCCGGTGCTGCTGCTTCAGGAGACCGATGGGGAGGGGCGTACGCTGCCGATCTTCATCGGCACCCCGGAGGCCGCTGCGATCGCGTATGCGCTGCAAGGTGTCGCGATGCCGCGTCCGATGACGCACGACCTCATCCGTGACATCCTTTCCTCGCTCGACGTTTCGGTCGAGCGAGTAGTGATCACCGAGCTGCGGTCCTCCACGTACTTCGCCGAGCTGCAACTCCGCCACGGCGGCGCACGCGCGGTCGTGTCGAGCCGGCCATCCGATGCGGTGGCGGTCGCCGTCCGGACGGGCTGCCCGCTCTTCGTGGCGGACGACCTCATGGATGCAGAGGGCATCCTGCTCGCGATCGAGCCCTCCGACGACGAGGAGGACGAGAGCCCCGAGGAGCTGGTCGGACAGTTCCGGCAGTTCCTCGACTCGATCAAGCCCGAGGACTTCAGCGGCTGATCACTCGGGCCTGACGAGTACCCGGCCTCTCACCCGCGCGGCGAGCACGTCGTCGAGCACCTGTCGCAGCTCGTGCAGCCCGACCTCCGATGCGACCATCGAGTCCACCGTTGCCGGGGGGAGGACCTCTTCGATCGTGGCCCACACTCGCCGGCGCTCCTCGATTGGCGTCTGGACCGAGTCCACCCCGAGAAGTGAGACCGAGCGGACGATGAACGGGTACACGGTCGTCTCGAGCGTCGTGCCGGCGGTGAGCCCGCTCGCGGCGACCGCACCGCCGTAGCGAAGCGACCGCAGCACCGCGGCCAGCGTCTTGCCACCCACGCAGTCGACCGCGCCGGCCCAACGCTCCGCGGCGAGCACCCGCTCCGACTCCGCGATGTCCTCGCGCCCCACCACTTCCGACGCACCGAGGCTTCGCAGATAGCCGTGCTCCGCGGGCTTTCCCGTGCTCGCAACCACCTCGTAGCCCTGCGACGCGAGCGCCGCGACCGCCATGCTCCCGACGCCCCCCGAGGCCCCGGTGACCAGCACCTGGCCGTCCCCCGGGCTAACGCCGGCCCGGCGCAGCTTGTCCACGGAGACGACGGCGGTGAACCCGGCGGTCCCGATCGCCGCGGCCCGTCGGGCGGTCAGACCGTCGGGGAGCGGGACCACCCATGTGGCCGGGACCCGTGCTCTGGTGGCGAAGCCCCCGTGATGCGCGACGCCGAGGTCGTAGCCGTGCACCACCACCAGCGTGCCGGGCTCCACGCGAGGGTCCGCGCTCTCGAGGACCCGTCCCGCGAGATCGACCCCCGGCACGAGGGGCGACCGGCGCGCGACCCGGTTCTTCGGGAGCGTCACCATCGCGTCCTTGTAGTTGACCGCCGACCATGCGACCTCGACGAGCACCTCTCCGTCGGGGAGCTCCGAGTCCTCCAGTTCCTCCACTCCCGTCCGCACCGTGTCGTCGACGCGGGTGGCCACGAAGG
>JAJZMN010000088.1 GCA_021850345.1 Actinomycetes bacterium
TACCGGGACGTGCTGGGCTTTCGCCAGATCTCCCCGGACCGGGGGGACGGTTCCGGACTCCGCTTCCCCGCCGCCGCCTTTTCGTCCGCGTCCGGCAGAACCCACCACGAGCTGCTCCTCATCGAGGTGGGAGAGGACGCACAGCCCCAGCCTCACGGCCGGCGCGTCGGCCTCTACCACATCGGGCTCAAGGTCGGCGACACCGACGAGGAGCTCCGCGAGGCGCTCGAGCGGCTCCAGCAGGCGGGCGTGACGATCACGGGGGCGAGCGACCACACCGTGAGCCACAGCCTCTACGTCCTCGACCCCGACGGCAACGAGCTCGAGCTCTACGTCGACGTTCCCAAGGCGGACTGGCGCTCCGACCCGAGCCTCGTGATGAGCTCCGTGAAGCCGCTGCGCCTTTGACCAGCCCCGTCTCCCGGGATGCCGGCGCCGCGGCGCAGCTCGGCGGGCCGGTCGTGCACCCGGCGCCCAATCCCTGGCTCGAGCGTCGCGTCCTCGCCTACGCGCACCAGGGAGGTGCCTGGGAAGCGCCGTCGTCGACGCTGCACGCGGTCCGCGCGGCGATCGCAGCGGGCGCCACCGGCATCGAGCTCGACGTGCACGCGACCGCCGACGGGGAGCTCGTCGTGTCCCACGACGCGACGGTGGACCGCACCACCGACGGCAAGGGCGCGATCGCCTCCATGACGCTCGCGGAGCTCCGGCAGCTCGACAACGCGTACTGGTTCATCCCCGGTGCCGACGCAACCCGGGGCGGGGATCCCGCCGAGTACCCTTTCCGGGGACGCGCACCCGACGACCCCGACTTCCGGATCGCGACCCTCCGAGAGGTGCTCGAGGAGTTCCCCGGCGTCGTCCTCAACCTCGACGTGAAGCAGACGGCCCCCGAGGTCGACCCGTACGAGGAGGCGCTCGCACGCCTCCTCGCAGAGTACGAACGCCATGACGACGTCATCGTGGCGTCGTTCCTCGACAAGGCGACCGCGCGTTTTGCCACGCTCGCTCCCGGCGTGCCGACCTCCGCGGGAATGCTCGCGACGGCCGAGTTCTGGCGAGCCGTCCAGGAGGGGCAGTCCGAGCCTCCCGGCTGGCCGCCGGCGCCGGCAAGCCCGGTCGCGTTCCAGGTGCCCGAGACCTACGGCGAGTCGACGGTGGTGGACGAGCGGTTCGTGGAGGCCGCGCATGCGGCCGGCATGGCGGTCCACGTCTGGACCGTCGAGGATGAGCCGAGCATGCGACGGCTCGTCGGCCTCGGTGTCGACGGGATCATCACCGACCTGCCGACGACGCTCTCCGGGGTCCTCGGCGACCTCGGTGCCGCCTGGCCAGGGCTGGGTGCAGCCGGGCCAGGGCTGGGTGCCGCCTGGCCAGGGCTGGGTGCCGCCTGGCCAGGCCTGGGTGCCGCCGGGCCAGGGGCAGCGGCCTCAGGTCTGTAGGAAGCCCACGCAGGCAGCGGCCCGGTCGGCTCCGGTCAGCCGCGGCCGCAGTTCGGCTTCTTGCCGTGGTTCGCCTTCTTCTTCCGACGCAACTTCCGCTTCACCGTCCGCTTCGACACGGCCGAGGACACTAGCGCAGCTCGGAGTAGTTTCTGGCACGCATGCGGACGGTGTGGCTGTTGCGCGGCGGGGACGTGCTCGCCTCCGGTGAGGTCGCCGAGACGCTCTTCGACCGCGCCCGCGGGCTCCTGGGCCACCACCACTACGACGGCGCGCTCCTGCTCATGCACTCCCGGGCGGTCCACACGGCCGGGATGCGCTTCGCCGTCGACGTCGCCTTCTTGGACAAAGATCTGAAGGTGCTGGCGACCACCACCGTGCGCGCCTGGAGCGCGGCCTTCCCCAGACGCGGTACCGCGCACGTCCTCGAGGCGCAGGCCGGCGCCTTCGAGCGGTGGCGGCTGAAGCCGGGCGACCAGATCGAGATCCGCGAGACGGCGTGAGCGGGGCTGGCGGGTCCCTCGTCCTCGTCGCCACGCCGATCGGCAACCTTGGCGACCTCTCGCCACGGGCGGTCGAGATGCTGCGCGCGGCGGATCTCGTGTGCTGCGAGGACACCCGTCGGACCCGGGTGCTGCTCAGTGCCGCGGGCATCCCCGCGGCGGGCAGGCTCCGCTCGCTCCATGCGCACAACGAAGCCGTGAGGATCCCCGAGCTGCTGGCTGCCCTCGCAGGCGGCAAGACGGTGGCGGTGGTGACGGACGCGGGCATGCCCGCGATCTCGGACCCCGGCACCCGGCTGGTCGGCGCTGCTGCCGGGGCCGGCGTGCAGGTGACGGTCGTCCCCGGACCATCGGCCGTGCTCGCCGCGCTCGTGGTGAGCGGGCTGCCGACGGACCGTTTCTGCGTCGAGGGCTTCCTGCCGCGTGCAGGGTCGGGGCGCCGCCGCCGGCTCGACGCGATCGTGACGGACCCGCGTACGACCGTGGTTCTCGAGTCCCCGCAGCGGTTGGCGGGCACGTTGCGCGATCTCGCGGCGCGCGCACCGGGACGGAACCTCGCCGTCTGCAGGGAGCTGACCAAGCTCCACGAGGAGGTCTGGCGGGGGACGGCCGCTGCCGCAGCCGAGCACTTCTCGGAGAGATCGGTCAGAGGCGAAGTGGTGCTGGTGGTCGGAGGGGCGGACGACGCCCGGACCGCCGGCAGCCCGCCTTCCGAGGCGACGGTCGCAGGGGCTGTGGCGGGGGCGCTCGCGTCGGGTCTGTCCGTCCGCGACGCAGCGGACGTCGTGGCGAAGGCGCTCGGCGTGAGCCGCCGTCGCGCCTACGGGGCTGCCGTGACGGCCCGACACGACGCCCGGGAGGCGCCGCCGGCCGGCGCGTCGAGCCGCCCGAGTGTGCAAAAGAAGGTGCAGGACGAAGAGCAGCCTCGCGGGAACGGCCACCCCGGCTGACGCCGGTACTCTACGGGCGGTGCCCCCCTTCTACGTCACGACGCCGATCTACTACGTCAACGACGTACCGCACGTCGGACACGCCTACACCACCGTGAACGCGGACGCCCTTGCGCGCTGGCACCGCCTGTGTGGCGACGAAGTCCTCTTCCTCACCGGCACCGACGAGCACGGGGCGAAGGTGGAGGAAGCGGCTTTTGAGCACGGGATGTCCCCTCAAGAGTGGGCCGACAAGGTGGTGCAGCGTTTTCTCGGCGCGTGGCGCGAGCTCGACATCGCGAACGACGACTTCATCCGCACGACCGAGCCCCGGCACCACCATGCCGTCCAGGAGTTTCTGCAGCGCATCTACGACAACGGCTTCATCCGCCTCGACACCTACCGCGGGCTGTACTGCGTGTCGTGCGAGGACTACTACACCCAAGAGCAGCTCGTCGACGGCAACTGCCCGGTCCACGGGCGGCCCGTGGTCGAGATGGAGGAGGAGAACTACTTCTTCGAGCTCTCGAAGTTCGAGGACCGTCTCTTGGCGTGGTACGAGGACTACCCCGACGCGATCCGCCCGGCGACGAAGCGCAACGAGGCGCTGAGCTTCGTGAGGGGAGGCTTGAAGGACATCTCGATCACCCGCACGTCGCTGCGCTGGGGCGTACCGGTCCCCTGGGACCAGGGTCACGTCTTCTACGTGTGGTACGACGCGCTCATCAACTACCTCACCGCGATCGGCTACGGCGCCGACGAGGAGCGCTGGCACCACTGGTGGCCGGCGGTCCACCACCTGATGGGCAAGGAGATCATCCGCTTCCACTGCGTGTGGTGGCCCGCGATGTGCATGGCGGCAGGGGTCGATCCCCCGTCTCACCTCTTCGTGCACGGCTGGCTGCTCGTCGGCGGCCAGAAGCTCTCGAAGACGCTGGTGAAGCAGCAAGCGAAGATCGACGAGTTGGACGGAGAAGGCGACGAGCGGCCGGAGCGGCCCGTGCGGCTGACCGACATCGCCCCGCAGGCGCTCACCGAGGACTTCGGCGTGGACGCCACCCGCTACCACCTCCTGCGCGACGTGCCGTTCGGGACCGACGGCGACTTCTCCTACGAGGGCATGGTGTCGCGCTACAACGCGGACCTGGCCAACAACCTCGGCAATTTGGTCGCGCGTGTGGCGACGGTCGTCGGGGCGAAGTGCGGTGGTGTCGGCCCCGCACCCGACCCGCAGAGCCACCTCGCGACAATCGCGGGCGAGGTGGTGTCGAGCGCGGCCGACGCGTGGCAGCGGCTCGCCCCCCACGAAGCCCTCGAAGCCACCTGGCGGATCATCGGTGCCGCCAACGCCGCGCTGGAGGCCGCCGAGCCATGGAAGCAGGAACCTGGTCCTGCGGTGGACGCAGTGCTCGGCGACGCCCTCGAAGTGCTCCGTCTCGTGAGCCTGCTCGTCTCCCCGGCGATGCCGTCCACGGCGGCGGAGATCTGGCGGAGGATCGGCCTCGACGGTGCGCCCGGAGACCGCCGGCTGCCCGCCGACGCCGCGTGGGGCGGCTACCCCGGTGGCGTGCCGGTCGTGAAGGGTGATCCGCTCTTCCCGCGGCGCAAGGCTTAGCGATGTCCGCCGGCGGCGCTTCCGCTGCGCTCGAGTGGGTGGACTCCCACTCGCACCTCCAGGACCCCTATCTCCTCGGCGAGCGGGGACCGCAGCCCCTGCGTCCGGTGCGAGCGGAGGAGCGCGGGGACCAAGAAGCGCGCCCCGAAGCCGGCGATCTCCTTGCAGGCCCGTTGCGGCGGGCCGCGGACGCCGGCGTCCGGCGGATCGTGTGCGTCGGCACCGGACCGGCCACGTCGAAAGAGGCCCTCGCACTCGCCGGCCGCAGCGCGCGCGGCGAGCTCGACGGAGGGGCCCCAGCGCTGTGGGCGACCGCCGGTCTGCATCCTCATGATGCGTCGGAGGGCACGGACGAGACGATCGCCCTTCTCGAGGAGGCGGTCGCTCGCGGGGACGCGGCGGCGCAGGGTGGCCGGCTGGTCGCGGTGGGCGAGTGCGGGCTCGACTACCACTACGAGCACTCGCCGCGCGACGTCCAACGACGCGCCTTCGCAGAGCAGGTCGCCGTGGCGCACCGGTTGAGGCTCGCGCTCGTCGTGCACGCTCGCGACGCCTGGGACGACCTCTTCGACGTCCTGCGCGGCGAGGGAGTGCCGGAGAGGACCGTGCTCCACTGCTTCACCGGGGGCAGCGATGAGGCGAGGCGGTGCCTCGACGCGGGCATGGTCCTGTCGTTCAGCGGCATCGTGACCTTCAAGAACGCGGCTGGCGTGCGCGAGGCCGTGTCGCTGTGCCCCATCGACCGCCTGCTCGTCGAGACGGACAGCCCGTTTCTTGCGCCGGTGCCGCATCGCGGCAGGACCAACGAGCCCTCGTACGTGCCGCTGGTCGGCGCAGCGGTCGCCGAGGTGAAGGGCCTCGATCCCGCAGACGTCGCGATGGCGTCGAGCGCGACGGCGGCGGGGGTGTTCGGTCTTTGACGACCGGCCCGGTCGAGCTGGGGGCCGCGGACGTCCGCCGGCTGATGGAAGCGCACGGGCTGAGGGCCAGCAAGGCGCTTGGGCAGCACTTCGTCGCCGACCCCAACACGATCCGGCGCATCGTCCGCCTCGCCGGCGTGGAGGCCTCCTCGCACGTCGTCGAGATCGGTGCCGGTCTCGGCTCCCTCACCCTCGCGCTCGGGAGGACCGGCGCCGAGGTGGTCGCGGTCGAGCTCGACCGTCGCCTCGTGCCGGTCCTGCGCTCGTTGGTCGCGCCGTTCCCGAACGTGCGAGTCGTCCAGGAGGACGGGCTGCGCGTCGACTGGCAGCACCTCCTCGTGACCGCCGGCCCGTGGGAGCTCGTTGCCAACCTTCCGTACAACGTCGCGACGCCGATCGTGATACGCACCCTCGAGGAGGCGCCGCACGTTCGTTCGCTGCTCGTGATGGTCCAGCGGGAGGTCGGCGAACGGCTCGCCGCGGCGCCGGGGTCGCGCGCGTACGGCGCGGTCTCGGTGAAAGTGAACTACTGGGCGCACGCGTCGCTCGTCGGCACGGTGCCGCCGACCGTGTTCTTCCCGAGGCCGTCGGTCGAGTCCGCGCTCGTGCGCATCGACCGGCGCGACGTTCCGGCGGTCGCCCTCGAGCTCGTCTCCTACGAGCGACTGTGCGCAGTGGTGCACGCGGCGTTCGGGCAGCGACGCAAGATGCTGCGGCGGTCGCTCGCCGCCGTCGTGCCTCCGGAGGCGTTCGGCGCCGCCGGGATCGCTCCCACCGCGCGCGCAGAGGAGCTCGACGTCGCGCAGTGGGGGGCGCTCGCAGCGCACGCGACGTTCCCGGCGGTCCCGACGTGACCCCGCGTCCGTGCCGGGACCGCGGCGACGACCGTGCGCTCGTGCTGGTCGCGCCGGCCAAGCTGACCGTCACGCTCGAGGTGGTCGGGAGGCGCCCCGACGGCTACCACGACATCGACGCGGAGATGGTCACCTTGGACCTTTGTGACCGGCTCGTCGTCGACCCCGACGGCGACGGTCTCGAGGTCGTCGCGGCCCCCGATGCGCGCGCCGACGGGCTCCCGCGTGGACCGGGGAACCTCGTCTGCCGCGCGCTCGCAGTGGCAGGGCGGCGTGCCGGGGTGCGCGTGGAGAAGCGGATCCCGGTCGGCGGCGGGCTCGGCGGGGGATCGGCGGACGCGGCGGCGATCCTTCGATGGGCCGGGATGGACGACCTCGAAGTCGCCGCGACGCTCGGCGGGGACGTGCCGTTCTGCACCGTGGGCGGACGCGCGCGGGTCGAGGGGATCGGCGAGCGCGTGACGCCGCTGGCATACGTGCAGCGGGACTTCGTGCTCCTCGTCCCGCCCTTCGGCGTGGATACCGCCGCCGTCTACCGGCGGTGGGACGACCTGGCGGCAGGCGGCGAGACCGGCAGGAGCGCGGGTCCGAACCAGCTCACCCCCGCTGCCCTGGAGGTCGAGCCCCGTCTCATGGCCTGGCGCGACCTGCTCGCGGAGGCGAGCGGAGGAACGCCGGTGCTCGCGGGGAGCGGGTCCACCTGGTTCGTCGAGGGATCGGTCGAGGAGCTCGGGATGCCACCAAGAGAAGTACTCGTGCTCGGCCGCGAGGCGGGGCGCCTCATCCCGGTTCGCACGGTGCCGGCCGGATGGGCCGGTGACGGAGCGGGCGGCCAGGCCCCCGAGGGGTAGGGCCGGCTACTTGCCCGCGCGCCGTTGCCAGCGCGTGGCCTTCAGCATCTTCTTGTGCTTCTTCTTCCGCATTCGCTTGCGGCGCTTCTTGATCAGCGATCCCATGGCTCGGGGGAGGTTACAGGGCCGGCGTGCAAGCCGCCACGTCGGCGCCTATGTCCCGCGGCGCAGTGGGCGTGTGGAGCGGACCGGGACGGGCACGACCGCCGGCCGCGGCGCCGGGCTGATGGAGCCCGCGATGCCGTCGACGACCGCCGCCGCGCCGTCCATCACGCGCCGCCACGCACGCCGCGCCTGACCCCGCTGCCAGCGGCGACGCCGCCTCCCGCCGTGGCCGCCGGGGCCGGGGCCCCGCGGTTCTCGTGTCCGCTGGTTCACCACTCGATCGCCTCCTGTGTGAGGATCATTCCCCGGACAGGTAAGGAAACCGTTGCCGGCAGATAAATTCGACAGAAGAACTGCATTTGTCCGGCGACGGGCGGGTCCGGGCTCATTCGTCGTCCTCGGAGGTTTCGGCCCAGTCCGCGTTCGGGGGAGGCACCGTCGGCAGCTCGAACCGGAAGATCGCGCCACCTCCGGGTGCATGCCCCGCCCAGACGGACCCACCCTCCGCGTGCGCCACCTGAGCGACGATCGCGAGACCCAGTCCCGAGCCCGGGAGCGCTCGTGCACTGGGCGCGCGGTAGAAGCGGTCGAAGACGTGGGGAAGGTCCTCGTCGGCGATGCCCGGGCCGTGGTCGCGGACGGTGACGACGCCACCGTGGCAGGCCACCTCCACCACGCTGTTGTCCGGGCTCCACTTGAGGGCGTTGTCCAAGAGGTTGCCGATCGCCCTGTCGATGCGGTCGCGCTGACCGCGCACCCACGACGGTGTCGACGAGAGGCTGAACGTCACGTCACGCTGCCGTCCGTGCGTGACGGCCACCGCGACCGCGTCCTCGACGACGCGGTCGAGACGGAAGACCCGCGGTGGCGTCGGCCGCTGCTCACCGCGCGCGAGCTCCGAGAGGTCGCCGACCAGCGTCGTGAGCTCGTTCATCTGCGTGAGGATGTCGTCCACGAGCACCTCGCGCTCTTCGGAGGAGAGCTGGTCGAGGCGGCGGACGACTTCGAGGTTGGTCCGCAGGCTGGTGAGGGGCGTGCGGAGCTCGTGGCCGGCGTCGAGCACCAGCTGGCGTTGCGCGTCCTGGGAGCGTTGAAGCGCGCTCAAGAGGTGGTTGAACGCGCGCCGGAGCCTCCCCAGCTCGTCGGCGCCCCCTGGATCGAGGCGCTGGCTCACGTCGGTGGTCGCGGCGACGCGTTCCACCGCTGCAGTCAGCTCGTCGAGGGGGACGAGCGCGGTGCGCCCGACGAGCCATGCCAGCAGCAGGGCGAGTGCGACCCCGACGACGGCGACAGCGGCGAGGATGAAGCTGAGCCGTTCGAGCTGGCTGTTGACGCTCGCCAGCGGGAGCACCACCTGCAGCGCGGCGGGCGTCGTGCCGGCGTAGTAGGGCCCTGTCAGCACGCTCACCGTGCCGAGACCGACCACGAGCTCCCGGTACTCCACGCCTGCGATGGTGACGACGGCGAAGTACGACGGTGTGGTGCCGGCCGCGACCGCCTTCACGGACGCGGTGAGCGGGATCCCCCTGCCGGTGATCACCGCTCCCGACGGCGTCACGATCTGGTAGCCCTGGTAGCCGAGGCCGCCGAGGCGCCGCTGGAGCCTGCCTGTGCTGGCTCTGAGCGCCTGTACCGTTGCGCGGGCTTCCGCCCGCAGCGTCCCGTCGATCGACGCGAGCAGCGAGTCGCGGGCGGCGAAGTAGCTGGCGGCCGCCGCAGCCAGCACGGCGACGACCACGGCGATCGCCGCGACCACGACGAGCCTGCTGCGGAACGTCACGGCTCGCGCAGCACGTACCCCACGCCGCGGACGGTGTGCAGCAGCCTGGCCTCGTTCCCCGCCTCGGTCTTGCGTCGCAGGTAGCCCACGTAGACCGCGAGGGAGTTGGTCCCCGAGTCGAACGTGTAGCCCCAGACCCGGTCCAAGATGACCTCGCGGGTGAGCACCTGTCGCGGGTGGCGCAGGAAGAGCTCGAGGAGATCGAACTCGATGCGCGTCAGGGTGAAGACGCGCTCGGCGCGCCGCGCTTCTCGGGTGCCCAGATCGAGGACGAGGTCGGCGAAGCGCAAGGACTCACCGCCTTCGGCAGGCCTGCGGCGGAGGAGCGCCCGCAGGCGCGCCTCGAGCTCGGCGAGCGCGAACGGCTTCACGACGTAGTCGTCGGCACCCGCGTCGAGGCCGAGAACCCGGTCGTGGACGGCATCTCGCGCGGTGAGCATCAGCACGGGCGTGTCGTCGCCCGCGTCGCGCATCCGCCGGCAGACTTCCAAGCCGTCCATCCCCGGAAGCGCCAGGTCGAGGATCACTGCGTCGGGGGCGGCGAGCGCGAGCGACTCCAGCGCAGATTCGCCGTCTGCCACGGCGCTGACCTCGTACCCGTCGAGCCGGAGCGCGCGGTCGAGGGCGGTTCGCACCCCAGGGTCGTCGTCGACGACGAGGATCCGCACCTCCGCCGCTCCTTTCACTCGGGCGGCACGCAACGGCGGCTCCGCCTCATAAGCCTCAGGGGCCGCAACGACATTACCGGTGTGCCGGAACTCGGAAGTCCCAGGTGGGGCCTTCTTCCGAACTTCTTAGTGCTGCGCGGCGCGCACACGTCTCGGAGCCCCGCGCCGCGACCTGGTTGAATGGGCGCTGTCTCCGGGGTAGTTCAATCGGCAGAACGTCGGCCTTTGGAGCCGGATGTTGGAGGTTCGAGCCCTCCCCCCGGAACGTCCTCCAGCCCAGCGGTGCCCGCTCTGCCGTTCGCGTGTCCGGCTGGTACGTTCGGGCGATGCGCAAGAGAATGGTCGGAGCCGCCGCGCTCGCCGGCAGCCTGGCGGTCTTGTGCAGCGCGTGCGGCCCCGGGAACCAGGCCGCGTCGCAGACGTCGCACCATTCGCACCATTCCCACTCGCACAATTCCGGGACTTCGCAGAAGAATCCGTCGCAGACGTCGCAGAGCACGACGAGCGTCCCGACGTCGTCGACGACGACCACGTCGACCACCTCGCCGGCGGCGAACGGACCGCCGCGCTGCACCTTTGCGCACCTCGCGATCTCCGTCGGACGAACGGGAGCGGGGCTCGGCCACGAGGGAACGACCATCCTCTTCAAGAACACCGGCACGTCGGTCTGCTCGTTGTCGGGGTACCCCGGCGTTGCCGCGCTGAGCTCGACAGGACGGCAGGTCCAGCAGGCGCAGCGCACCCCCTCTGGGTACCTCGGAGGAATGCGCACAGGGTCGACCACCCCACCCGTGGTGGTGCTGCAGCCCGGCGCCATCGCCGCCGCCATGGTCGAGGGAACCGACGTTCCCGAGGGCACCGCCTCATCGTGCCCGACCTATCCCTCGCTGCTGGTCACGCCGCCGACATCGAAGAGCTCGAAGCGGCTGACAGTGTCCCTCCCCGGCTGTTCGCCGATCCAGGTCCATCCGGTCCTGAGCGGTACGACCGGAACGACGACATCAGGTCAGTAGCCGCCCCGGCCCGCTGCACCGCGTCGCTGCCCGAGCAGCCGCGGCACGTCGAACCAGGCCCAGACGCCGCCGGTCCTGACTGGACGGCCGAGCGCGTCGGAGACGTAGCTGACCACCGTCTGGGGCGCGAGCCCGAAGTGCTCTACGAGCACGGTCGAGACGTGGTAGCGCCGCAAGAACGTCCGCAGCGCCGCAACGGTCCTGTGGTCGACGGAGGGGACCGGCGCGGGAGGAGCTGTCCCGAGCTGCGACTCGGCAAACGTCGGTGTGTAGGCGTCCGACAAGAGGTGTTCGACGACGCGCGGGGCGAGTGGCGTCGGGGTGGGGACGCTGGTCTTGCCGGGCCCGTCGGGCACGAAGGCGTCGGCGCCGAACACCTTGAACCGCATACCGGCGACCGCCTGGAACGTGAGGTTCCACTCCGCGTCGGCGCGGAGCGGATACGGGTACGTGAGCACCGGCGAGCCCGCGGGGATCCGGTCGAGCGCCCTCGAGGTGAAAAAGGCAGGCGACTGCGTGGGGGCCGCGGGGTACGACGATCCGGGGACGAGCGGGACGAGCGCCACGACCGCCACGGCGGCCGGCGCGGCGAGCCGCTCGATCGCCGACCGCCTGTGGTGCGCACCGGCGCGGTGGGCCCACATCATCTCGTCGAGCCCGATGGCGAGCGCTGCGGCCGCGGACAGCTGCGCGAAGAGGTCGAATCGCACGTAGAGGATGTCCTGGACGAAGGGAATCCGCGCGAGCAGCCAGTCCGGGAGTGGCACCCCCGTGTGGTGCGTGTAGACGACGAGCTGCGGCCCGAGCGCCAGGATCGTCGCGACACCCACCATCGCCACGAAGAAGAGGAGCGCCCTCCGGCGCCTGTAGACCCACGAGAAGACGGCGAGCACCACGACGAGCGGGATGCCGAGGTACATGCCGTTCTCGCTGTAGTTGTTGCCGACGAGCGCGTCGCCGTGGGCCTTCAAAGCAGCCGGCGCGAGGAGCTGGTCGGAGGTGGGCACGACGGGACCGAGCAGGTCCCCCGGAAAGTCCGAGAGCCCGCTGAGCGGATGCGGTGGGCCGGCCACGTGCTGGGGGCCGTGGACCGACATCCACACGGGGTACGCGAGCGCGGCTGCGCACACCAGCGCACAAGGGACCGCGGCCATCGCGACGTACGGGAGGTGCGACCGCACTGTCCGTCGGCGTGCGATGGCGAGGACGGCGACACCGACGAGCGCCATGACGATGGTCATCGCCAGCACCTCTGGCGAGATGTAGTACTGCAGGGCGAGCGCCGCGCCAAGGAAGAGGCCATCGCGCACGGCGCCGTGACGCTGCTCGACGACGATGTCGTCGAGCAGCACGAGGACGATCGGCGGGATGAACAGCGTGACGAGAAAGACGTGGCCGCCGCCTTGTCCGATCATGTACGGGGAGAAGCCGTACAGCAGCCCGCCGACGAAGGCGGCGGCCCACGATCGCACCCAGCGCCGCAGCGCGAGGCACATCGCCAACGCCGACGTGGAGAGCGCCACGACCAAGAGGATGTCGTAGGTGGCGACGGTCCCGATGGTCAGCTGGAGCGGAGCGGAGACGAGACCGAGCAGCGGGGACGACGTGTTGATGGCGAGATTGATGCCCTTCGGGTAATTCATCCACGTCGAGAAGAACGGGTTCAGCCCGTGGCTGACCGCGTAGAGCGGCCAGCGGAGGAACCACACCTCTTGCGCCTGGTCGCCGCAGTTGCACCCGGGCATGCTGCTCGCTCCCGCGAAGAGGACCCGGTGGTAGGCGACGATCGCTGCCGCGGCGTAGAGCGCCGTGGCGGCCGCCACCGCCACGACCGCGGACACGATGTCGCCCCGCACGCGACGCCCCGCTCCCGTTCCGAGGGCCCGGTCACGGCGCCGAAGGGACGGCGACGCCACGCCAGGAGTGGTGGCTGCGGACCTGGTCCCGGATTTGGTCCCGGTCCCGGCCCCGCTCGCGGACTCGGTCCCGCCCCCGCTCGCGGGCTCGGTCCCGGCCCCGCTCGCGGGCTCGGTGACGTCCGAGGCCGCGACGCCAGGGGAAACCGGTGGGATCCCCTGGGTCATGGCCCGAGACGTTATCCGGACCCTATCCGCCGGGTGTCCGGCTAACCGGGAGGAACGGCGGTCACCACCGCTTGCGACGGCCGGAGGTGTGCAGCTCGGCCAGGTAGCGGTTGTACGCGGCGAGCTCTTCGTCCACGGCGTCTTCGCCACCGGCGACCCCGTCACCGGCGACCCCGTCACCGGCGTCCGGACCCGGGACGTTTGCACCCGGTTGGAGCTGGTCGTGCACCAGCTTCCACCACAGGTAGACGGCATAGCCGGTGAAGAAGGGCCACTCGAACACGTACGCCCAGCTCAGCGTGTTGCCCTCGCGCACGCGCTGAACCTGCCACCAGAACAACGCGAGGAAGGCCGGGACCACGATGACGAGCGTGACGTGGAGGCCGATCGCGCGGCCGGTCCACCAGATGCTGCGGGCGCCCGGCGGAGCGGTGCTCGGGGCTGCCGAGACGCCCGGCGGCTCTGGGGCGGCGTCTGGAGTCGGCACCGGCCGCGAGACTACCCAGGGCAACCCTCGGCCCCTCATCGGTGACCGTCGGCGACCTTCGGTCCCCCATCGGCCACCCTCAGTCCCCACCGGGGCGACCACCGGTGACCGTCGGTCGCGTGTCCGCCCCTCGGCGCAAGGGGCAAGATGAACCCATGAGCACCGGACCGCTCTCCGCCGTCGTCCTCGCCGCCGGGGAAGGCACCCGTATGCGGTCGCACCGGCCCAAGCCGCTGCACCGTCTTTGCGGCCGCCCCATGGTGCTCCATGTCCTCGACGCGCTGGCTGAGCTGGACGTCGAGCGCGTCGTGGTCGTCGTCGGCCACAACGGTGAGTGGGTGAGCCGGATGCTGGTCGACCACGCGCCGAAGAACCTCTCCATCGAGATCGTCACCCAGCACGAGCAGCGAGGGACCGGTGACGCGACGGCGGTCGGGCTCACCGGGCTGCTGGCCGACACAGGATCCGGGGACGACCAGGAAGGTGACGTGGTGGTCCTCCCGGGTGACACGCCGCTCGTGCGGCCACCGACGCTGGCGGCGCTGGTACGCCATCATCGGGAACGGGAGGCGGGTGCCACGCTCCTCACCGCCGACGTCACCGAGGCCGCCGGCTACGGCCGAGTCGTCCGTGGGAAGGACGGCACGGTCGAGCGCGTGGTGGAGGACCGTGACGCGTCACTCGAGGAGCGGCAGATCACCGAGATCAACACGTCGATCTACTGCTTCAGGCGAAGCGTCCTCGCCCCGTCGCTGCGGCGCCTCCGTCCCGCCAACGAGCAGGGCGAGTACTACCTGACCGACGTCATCGAGGTCTTGTCGACGGCCGGCTACAGGGTCGAGGCGCTCGTCGTCGCAGACCCGATGGAGGCCGCGGGTGTGAACGACCGGGCGCAGCTCGCCGTCGCCGAAGCCGAGCTGCGCGACCGCATCAACGAGCGATGGATGCGGCGGGGCGTGACCATGTGGGACCCCGAGCGCACCTACGTGGACGCGGAGGTGCAGCTCTCCACCGACGTGTCGTTGCTCCCTGGTGTGATCCTGCGTGGAGAGTGCACGATCGGGGAAGCCGCCGAGATCGGCCCGGAGTCGACCCTCGTCGACACGACGGTCGGCGAACGGGCGGAGGTGCGCCACAGCGTCTGTGTCGGCGCGGTCGTCGGCCCCGGTGCGAGGGTCGGCCCGTTCGCGACGCTCGGACCCGGCGCCGACGTGGCGCCCGGCGCGACCGTCCCGCCGTTCACCGTCCTCGGGGGGGACCTGGGCGGCCTCGGGACGGCTCGCGCACCCGACGCGGAGTCCGACCCGAGGAGATAGCGTCGTCGACGTGGAGTTCATCCCGCGTCGACGGCTCGTCCTCGTGTCGGGCAGGTCCCATCCGGTTCTCGCAGAGCAGATCGCGGCGCACCTCGGCGTGGAGCTGAGCGAAGCGAACCTCCGCGAGTTCGCGAACGGCGAGATCCACTGCCGGTACGACGCGTCCGTGCGGGGCTGCGACGTCTTCATCGTGCAGACGCACTGCGGCCCGGTGAACGACACGCTGATGGAGCAGCTCATCATGATCGACGCCGCCAAGCGCGCGTCGGCGAAGCGGATCACCGCGGTCTGTCCCTACTACGGCTACTCCCGCCAGGACCGGAAGGCGACGGGGAGGGAGCCGATCACCGCCAAGCTCGTGGCCGACGTCCTCTCCGCGGCGGGTGCGGATCGCGTCGTGAGCGTCGACCTCCACTCCGGGCAGATCCAGGGATTCTTCGATGTGCCCTTCGACCACCTGACCGCCACGCCCGTGCTCGAGGCCTACCTTCGCGAGCACGTCGACGACTGCTCGTCGGACATGGTGGTCGTCGCTCCCGACGCGGGTCGCGTGAAGGTCGCGGAGCGCTACAGCCAGCACCTCGGCTCGGATCTCGCGCTCGTCCACAAGACGCGCCCGAGGGGCAGCGCGAACCAGGTCGAGGCCCGCCACGTCGTCGGCGACGTCGCAGGGCGTCGTTGCGTGATCATCGACGACATGATCGATACCGCTGGGACGGTGTGCGCGGCCGCCGAGCTGCTCGTCGACGCCGGCGCGTCCGATGTCTGGGCGATGGCGACGCACCCTGTCCTCTCGGACCCCGCCGCGGACCGCCTGAAGGCCTCACCGATCTCGAGGGTCGTGGTCACCGACACGCTGCCGGTCGCGGAGGACCGGGTGTTCGACAAGCTCGAGATCCTCTCCGTCGCCAGGGTCATCGCCGACGCGATCGACGCGGTCTTCGAGGACACCTCAGTCTCCGAGATCTTCGGCGGCGACAACCTCGCCTGACGGCCGCGCCCCGACATGGGTGAAGTCGCCGGGTATTGCGACGAGCGGTTCGCCGGCGTACGGGAGGCGTTCGAGAGGAACCTGGCCGACGGGTCGGATCTCGGGGCCTCCTGCGCCGTCTACCTCGACGGAGAGCCGGTCGTCGACCTCTGGGGCGGCTTCGTGGACGCCGAGCGGACCACGCCCTGGAGCGCAGACACCATTGTGAACGTCTGGTCGACCACGAAGACCATGACGGCCCTCGTCGCGCTGGTGCTGGCCGATGCAGGCGAGCTCGACCTCAGCGCGCCGGTGGTGCGCTACTGGCCCGAGTTCGGGGCGGCGGGCAAGCGCGACGTCGAGGTCCGTCACCTCATGGGCCACACGTCGGGCCTCTCGGGCTGGTCCGAGCCCATGACCGTCGACGACCTCTACGACTGGGAGAAGGCATGCGACCTCCTCGCCGGGCAGGAGCCCTGGTGGACGCCGGGCTCGGCGTCGGGATACCACGCGCTCACCCAGGGATACCTGGTCGGCGAGGTCGTCCGCAGGGTCACCGGCCAGAGTGTCGGCCGGTTCTTCGCCGAGCAGGTGGCCGGTCCCCTCGGTGCCGACTTCTTCATCGGCACTCCCGAGTCGGCGGACGCGCGGGTGGCGCCGGTCGTGCCGCCCGAGCGCCTCGCACACATCAACGAGGAGGACGCGCCGCTCGCCCTGCGGACTTTCCTCAACCCGCTGCTCCCCGCGCCCACCTCGTGGACGGCGCCGTGGCGCCGG
>JAJZMN010000031.1:0-4808 GCA_021850345.1 Actinomycetes bacterium
GTCGGCTCTTGAATTCGGGGTGTGCCTGGGTGCCCACCCAGAAGGGGTGGCCGGGCAGCTCGATGAACTCCACGAGGCGGTCGTCGGGGGAGGTGCCCGAGCAGCGCAACCCCGCTGCTTCGAGGCGCGCCCGATATCGCGAGTTCACCTCGTAGCGGTGCCGATGCCGCTCGGTGACGGCGCCTGCGCCGTAGATGGCGAAGACCTGGGAGCCCGGCGCCAGCATGGCGGGGTACGCGCCGAGGCGCATGGTGCCGCCCTTGTCGACGACGTTCTCTTGGTCCGGCATGAGGTCGATCACCGGATGGGGAGTGCGCGAGTCGAACTCGCGGGAGTTCGCGCCCTCGAGGGCAGCGAGGTGTCGCGCGACGTCGACGACCATGACCTGGAGGCCGAGGCACAGCCCGAGGCAGGGTATCTGGTGCTCACGGGTGTAGGCGGCCGCGGCGACCATGCCCTCGATGCCCCGCTCGCCGAAGCCACCGGGGATCACGATGCCGTCGAGCTCCCGCAGGCGCTCGCGCGGGATGAGATCGGGGACCAGCTCGGCATCGATCCAGTCGAGCTCGACGCGCACGCCGTGGTGGAAGCCGGCGTGGCGCAGGGCCTCGACCACCGAGAGATAGGCGTCGGGCAGGTTCACGTACTTGCCGACCACACCGATGTGCACCGTGCGCGTGGAGCTCTCGATGCGCCGGACGAGCTGCTCCCAGCGCTCGAGGGCGATGGGGTGGTCGTCGGACTCGATTCCCAGGGTGCGGCAGACGACGGCGTCGAGGCCCTCCTCGTGGAGGACGAGGGGGATCTCGTAGATGCTCGCGGCGTCGACGGCCGAGATCACTGCCTCGATGGGAACGTCGCAGAGGAGCGAGATCTTGCGCTTCAGCGCGTCGGAGATGTCCTTGTCGCTCCGGCAGACGATCACGTCGGGCTGGATACCCCGGCTGCGCAGCTCGGTCACCGAGTGCTGCGTGGGCTTGGTCTTCTGCTCCCCTGATGGCGCGAGGTACGGCACGAGGGTGAGATGGACGTAGCAGACGTTCTGACGGCCGACATCACGGCGGAGCTGGCGGATCGCCTCGACGAAGGGCACGATCTCGATGTCGCCCACCGTGCCGCCGATCTCGACGATGACGATGTCGACGTCGTCGTTCGCCAGGCGCAGCACACGCTGCTTGATCTCGTCGGTCACGTGCGGGATGACCTGGACCGTCTTGCCGAGGTAGTCGCCGCGTCGCTCCTTGGAGATGACCGAGGAGTAGATGGTGCCCGTCGTCGTGTTCGAGTTCCGGCTCAAGCTCTCGTCGATGAAACGTTCGTAGTGGCCGAGGTCGAGGTCGGTCTCGCCCCCGTCCTCGGTGACGAACACCTCGCCGTGCTCCCCGGGGTTCATGGTGCCGGGGTCCACGTTGATGTACGGATCGAGCTTGCACATCGTGACCCGCAGCCCTCTGCACTTGAGCAACCTGCCGAGTGACGAGGCGGTGAGCCCCTTGCCGAGTGAGCTCGAGACGCCACCGGTGACGAAGATGAACTTGCTCATCGCGGACGCGCGCAGCGCAGGGTGTTCTCGCGGACGTGCACCGTCATACGCTAGTCGCGAGTGCTGACGGCGGTGGTGGACGCCGGCGCAGCGCGGACTGCGCCGAGGAGCTCCTGGGCGTGCGCCCGCGCGGTAGCGCTGTCTGGGTGCCCCGAGAGCATCCGGGAGAGCTCGACGATGCGACCCTCGGTGTCGAGCGCATCGACCGACGCCGACGTCCGGTCGCCCTCGACCACCTTGCGCACCGCGAGCTGACGGTCTGCGAACGCCGCTACCTGCGGCAGGTGGGTCACCACGAGGACCTGGCGCGTCCTGGCGACGGCATGGAGGGCCTCGGCGAGCGCGAGAGCGGCCGCCCCGCCCACCCCTGCGTCGACCTCGTCGAAGACCATGGTCGGCGCGCCTCCTTCGACCACGAGTCGCAGCGCCAGCATCGTGCGGGCGAGCTCGCCTCCCGAGGCCACCCGATGCAGTGGCTGAGCAGGTTCGCCCTTGTTCGCTGCAAGGAGGAACGTCACGGCGTCGCCCGCCCCTTCCTCTCCGACCACGACCTCCAACGTGGCGTCGGGCATGGCGAGCGCGTGGAGGCGTTCGGTCACCGCTGCGCCGATGCGGGGGGCGGCCTCGGCGCGCACCGCGCGGAGCTCCGTCTCGGCCTTGGCGAGGTCGCGCTCGGCGCGGGCGCGGGTGGCCTCGAGCTCGACCGCCTCTTGCTCTTCGGACTCGAGCGCGGCGATGTCGCGTCGGGTGTCCTCGGCGAACGCGGCGACGTCGGCGAGCGTGTCGCCGTACTTGCGCCGCAGCTCGGCGAGCTGGTGCAGCCGGGCATGGACCGCGTCGAGGCGGACAGGGTCGTCCTCCCAGCTCTCGGCCACGTGGCGCAGCTCGGTCGCCACGTCGGCCAGCTCGGCGAGGGCGCCGCGCAGCCGCTGCTCCCAGGTGGCGAACGGTCCATGCCCACCGAGTGCACGCAGGGCCTCGCCCACCTGCGCGGTCGCGCAGTGGGCGCCGAGCGCGTCGTCGTCGTCGAGGAACGCCGCGCCCATGGCGGCGGCGGCACGAAGGGCGCGTGCCGACTCGAGCCGCTCGGCCTCGGCTTCGAGCGCTGCCTCCTCGCCGACGTCCTCGAGCCCTGCGGCCAAGATCTCTGCTGCTTGGTAGCGAAGAAGGTCGAGCCGACGGGCACGCTCGCGCGTCGAGCCGCCCAGGGCGTCGAGCCGGCGGCGCACCTCGGCGAGCGCGCGCCGCGCCGCGCCGAGAGGCTCTACGTCCGCGTGGGCGAACTGGTCGAGGGCCGCGCGCTGCCCCGCCATCGACAGGAGGCTCTGGCGGTCGTGCTGTCCGTGGATGTCGACGAGGTCGGCGGCGACCTCCGTCAACGCGGCCACCGGGACCATTCGCCCGTCGATCCATGCGCGTGACCTGCCGCTCACCGGCACGGCGCGAGACAGGATCGTCTCGCCTCGAGCCGGGCCGGATCCATGCTCGAAGCGGGCCTCGACGAGGGCCTGCCCGGCCCCGGCGCGCACGAGGCCCGTCGCGGCGCGCCCGCCCAAGACGAGCTGGAGCGCGGCGACGAGCAGCGTCTTGCCGGCCCCGGTCTCGCCGGTGAGCGCCGTCATGCCAGGGCCGAGCTCCACCGTGACGTCGCTGATGACACCGAGATCGCGGACGTGGAGCTCGGTCAACATCTCCGAGGCGTCACCCCTGCGTACCGAGGGTGAGGGCGCGCCGCAACGGCGCGGTGAAGCCGCGTGCGGACGGCGTCACGATCCGCAGGCGCTCGGGTGCCGCACGGCAGACGACCGAGGACCCCGGCGTGAGCCGTCCCGCCTCGCGGCCGTCGACCACGAGCCCAGCGGGCCTGCCGGCGAGCACCCGGACGGTGATCACTTGGCCCGCTGGCACGACGACACTGCGCTGGATCGCCAGATGCGCGGCCACGGGCGTCATGACGAATGCGGGCAGGCTCGGCTCGAGCACCGGCCCGCCTGCCGACAGGTTGTACGCCGTCGAGCCGGTCGGGGTGGCGACGAGCACGCCGTCCGCCTTGTAGGCGAGGAACTCCTCTGTGTCCACGTAGGTGGCGAGGCTCACCATGTGGCCGGGGACCGTCTTCTCGGTGACCATCTCGTTCAGCGCCACCCACCATCGATCCCCTTTCGCGCAGACCAGCCCGTCGCCCGCCAGAGAACGGTCGTCGCCGGGTGCAGGGGTGAGCGTTCCTGTCACCGTGACCGCGAGCACCATCCGCTCCTCGTAGCGCGCTGTGCCGGCAAGGGTCCGGGTGAGCACCTCGTGGACCTGGTGCGGCTGGACCTCCAAGAGGTAGCCGAGCCGCCCGAAGTTCACCCCGAGGATCGGGACGCGTGCGGCATACGCGAGGGGCACCATGCGAAGGAAGGTGCCGTCGCCGCCCAGGCTCACCGCGAGATCGGCACCGGTGAGGTCGGAGCCGGCGAGCTCGCCGCTCGGGACGTCGCCCGCAGCACGATCGGCCGGCGCGAGATGCAAGAGGCGCACCTCGTGGCCCGCCTCGCCCAGCCACTCCACGGTGCGCTCGGCGAGCGCTCCCGCGTCGGGACGCGTGGGATTGACGAGAATGGCGACGGTTGCCATGGTCCGGACCCGGTACCTATCCGGCGTCCTGCGGACCGGTGGAGGGGCCGGTCGATGGGGAGGTGGATCGCGCGCCGGACGTCGTGGCGGGTGCCGGCGGAGAGGGCACGGACACGACCACGTCCGTGAGCACGCGGGACGCAGCCTCCGAGGGTGCCCCAAGGGGGGCGTCCGGGACGGGAACGGCGTGCGCGAGCGCGTGGACGAAGAACTCGGTGTTGCCCGAGGCGCCGGTGATCGGCGAGCACATGGCGTCAATGATGACCGCTCCGTGCGACTCGAGCGATGATGCCACGTTGCCGAGCGCGCTGAGCCACAGCGAGGGGTCGCGGATCACACCCTTGGCGCGCGACGCCTCGACGCGCCCGACCTCGAACTGGGGCTTCACGAGCAGCACCAGGTGGCCGCCGGAACGAACGACGGGGCCGGCGATCACCCCCATAGCCGTCGTGAGCGAGATGAACGAGAGATCGGCGGTGACCGCTGCGACGGGGACGCATGCCTCGCCTGCGGCATCGGCGAGGGAGCGCGGCGTCACGCTGCGCACGTTCGTGCGCTCGAGGAGCACGACACGGGGGTCGGCGACGAGGCGGGCGTCGAGCTGGCCGTGGCCGACGTCGACGGCGACGACGACCCCGGCCCCGCG
>JAJZMN010000031.1:4818-15783 GCA_021850345.1 Actinomycetes bacterium
ACGTCGACGCCGAAGCGCTCGAGCGCTGCGTCGAGCTTTGTGCCCCCGCGGCTCACGAAGCGCGGTCTCGGCCCGAGGATCTCGACGGGCTCGCTCGGCGCGACGAGCCGCGACGCCCGCAGGGCGACCGCGCCGCCGACGAGCACCCGGTGCGCCGCGATCGCATCCTGTGCGGCCTGCCTCGTCGTTGCGAGGCCGCGGCGGACGAGGTCGACGTCGAGCCGCTGGCGCCGTACGGGCGTCACGGCCGGGGTCGGGGCGAGGATCGGCTCAGCTGCGGCTCGCCCGAGGCGACCTGGGCGAGCCGGCCTTCGCGGTCGTCGACTGCGTCGCGGCCTTCGCGGGCGTCGGCCTCTTCGCAGCGGCCTTTTTCGCCGGAGCGTTCTTCGCCGGAGCGTTCTTCGCCGGGACCTTCTTCGCCGGGACCTTCTTCGCGGCGTTCGCGGACGGTGCGGCCGCCGGCGTGCGCTTGTCTCCCGGGGCGCTCGCCTTGTTCACCGCGGGCTTCGTTGCCGCAGCGGGCTTCGTTGCCGCAGGGGGCTTGGATGGCGAGGGGGGCTGGGGACCACGGGTCGTCGCGCGCTGCGCGTCGACCACCACGCGGCGACCCGCCTTGGCGGAGCGTCGCAGGATGTCCGCAGCCTGGCGCGCGAGGTCGTCGGCATCGAGGCCCAGCGCCTCCAGCTGGTTCGACACTTCCGAGCGGACAAGGTCGACGAGGTCCTCCGTCGCCTTCTTGCCCCGCTCGACGATCTCTTCGACCCATTGCTGCGCCTGTCCCCGCGGGACGTCGGTGCCGCCCATCATCTCGCGGACGAGCTCCTCTGCACGCGCTCTCGTGACGTGGCCCAGGACCGCGGCCGCATCGAGGTATCGCCGGTATCCATCCTTGTCGGCCATGCTCCCAACCTACCCGCGATCGGGCCCGAGCTCCTCGGCAGGTCGGTGCGTCGTCGATGTCGTGCCCGACCTCGCCTGGCACCGCAGCAGCAGCCATCGGCATGTGGGCGGGAACGTCAAAGGGTCGCCGCCTTGACGACCGCGAGGAGGTCGGGAGCCACGAGGGCCGGTGCAGGGTCCATGACCGGGTCGCCCGGGGCGGTGACGCCAGTGAGCACGAGCGCGAACGGCGCGCCGAGGTGCGCTGCGAGCGCCCCGTCGGTCGACGGACGGTCCCCGACGACGGCGGCCACATGGCCCGCGCGCTCGCCGATGAGACGAGCGAGGGGTTCGTGCGGCTTGCCGGCGACCTCGGGCGCGGTGCCCGCGGCGGTCGCGACCGCAGCCAGCAACGCCCCGGCGCCCGGCAGCAGACCGTCGGGAGTGGGGTGCGTCGGGTCCTCGTTCGTGCCAATGAGCCGCGCGCCGGCACGCACCGCGCGGTTCGCGAGGGCAAGGAGACCGAAGTCGAAGCGGTGCGTCCATCCCACGATCACCACGTCGACGTCGGGCAGGCCCGCGCCGGGCGCGACCTGGTCGCCCGCCACGACGGCGTGGATGCCCCGAGCGTCGAGCGCCTCCACCACGCCCTCGTCGCCGATGACGAGCGCCGTCTGCCCCGGCTCGATCATCGAGGCCGCCGCCTGGCCAGAAGTGACGACCTCGTGCGGCTGTGCCTCGATGCCGGCGCGTTCGAGCCGCGAGAGCAACGCAGCGATCGTCGGAGACGAATTGTTCGAGGCGAAGAGGACGCGTGCCCCACTTGCACGAAGGCGGTCGATGGCCTCCCCCACGCCCGCGATCGGCTCTCCCGCGAGCCAGATCACCCCATCGAGGTCGATCACCCAGCTGCCCTTGTCGTCTGCGAAGAGGGCCCTCGTCGACGCGTCGGGTGTGGTCGCCATATGTAGGCGAAGCTATCGTCGCAAGCCCGCACCCCGTGCCGTTCCCCGACTACGGTGCCCGAGGGGCGTCGCACCACTGGTGGCGGGGGCCCGAGGACCGACTGCTCGGCGACCGTCCAGGGCCAGGGGACGCCGGGAAGCGACGGCCCGCATCGAGAAGTGAGGGGCGGAGGGGATCCGTGGCGCAAGTGGTCTTCCGTGAGGCGACCAAGACCTTCGACGGCGTCACTGCGCTCGACCACCTCGACCTCGAGGCGCGCGACGGCGAGCTCCTCGTGCTCTTGGGCCCCTCGGGTTGTGGCAAGACGACTGCGCTGCGGCTCGTCGCCGGCCTCGAGGAGCCTGACAGCGGCGAGGTCCTCATCGGCGAACAGGTCGTGAACGACGTCGAGCCGAAGGATCGCGACGTCGCCATGGTGTTCCAGAGCTATGCGCTGTACCCGCACCTGAGCGTCCGGCGCAATGTCGAGTTCCCCCTCCGCCAGCGCGGGGTCGACCCGGCGGAGCGCCGTCGCCGCGTGGCAGAGGTGACGGAGTCGCTCGGGCTCGGCGACTACCTGGACCGAAAGCCGCGCCAGTTGTCAGGGGGACAACGCCAACGGGTGGCGCTCGCCCGCGCGATCGTGCGCAGCCCGCGTGCCTTCCTCATGGACGAGCCGCTCTCCAACCTCGATGCCGCGCTCCGGCTCCAGACGCGCGCCGACATCGTGGCGCTCCAGCAGCGCCTCGGCACCACGACGCTCTACGTCACCCACGACCAGGTGGAGGCCATGACCATGGGACACCGGATCGCGGTCATGGACCGGGGCGCGCTCCAGCAGGTCGACGGGCCCCAGGCCATCTACGACCACCCCGCGAACGCCTTCGTCGCCCGCTTCGTCGGGAACCCAGGGATGAACCTCCTGCCACTGCTGGCGGTCCACGAGGGACCGCCGGCTGCATACGGCGACGTGCCGGGAGGGACGGTCCCCTTGGGCGCTCCGTTCGTCACCGATCGGGCGCTCGCCCGCGCGGCGGCCGTCGTCCAGGGCGCGAGCAGCCCGTCGTTGCTCGCCGGGATCCGTCCCGAGCACCTGCGGCTCGGCGAAGACGGGACGATCGACGCGACGGTGCTCATCGTCGAAGTGCTTGGCGCGGAGGTCCATGTGCTCTGCACGCTCTTGGACGGCACCTCCAAGATCGTCGTGCGCCAGGAGGCCGCCGCGCGGCGGCCAGGCGCAGGGGAGGGCGTCCGGCTCGTGGCGAGCCCGGGCACGGTGCACGTCTTCACAGGCGTGAGCGGCGCGCGGGTGGGGGGCTCTTCGTGACGACCGTCTCGCCACCGACCGGCACCGCGGTCACCCGAGGGCGTGCGCAGGCGCCGGGGCCACCCCGGCGCGCGCGACGCCGGCGGGTGCGCGAGGCGGCCCTCGGCTACCTCCTCGTGCTGCCCGCCCTCGGCGTATTCGGGATCTTCGTCTTCTATCCTTTCGCGGCGAACTTCCGTCTCGCGCTGTACCGGACGCCGCCGTACCCCGGCCTGCCGAGCCACTACGTGGGCCTCCAGCAAGTCGGCCAGGTGCTTTCGTCCTCGAGCTTCCTCCAGAGCCTGGGCTCGACCGCCCTGTTCGTGGTCATGGTCGTCCCGACGGGGCTGATCCTGGGCCTGCTCCTCGCCGTCGCCGCGTACCGCCGCCTGCGCGCGATGGCCGTCTACCGCATCATCTTCTCGTCGACGGTCGTGACGTCGGTGGCCGTCTCCGCGCTCATCTTCGGCACCCTCATGGACCCGGTCGTCGGGCTCCTCCCGTGGCTCGGGCTGAACCCGTCCCCGCCGATCCTGGAGAACACGACCTGGGCCCTCCCGGCGATCGCGGTCATGGCGGTCTGGCAGTTCCTCGGCCTCTCGTTCATCTTGATGTCCGCCGGGCTCAGCGCCATCCCCGACGACGTGCTCGAGGCAGCGCGCGTCGACGGCGCCACGGACCGCACCGTCTTTTGGAGGATCACGGTCCCCCTCCTCTCCCCCACCATCTTCTTCGGTGTGGTGGTCGCGACGATCTACGCGTTCCAGACCTTCGGCCAGGTCGACATCCTGATCGGGCCGACCAATGCGGCCTTCGAGCACGTGAACCTGCTCGTCTACAACATCTTGAACACCATCGAGGTGAACAAGACATCCGGTCAAGCGGCGGTGCTGTCGATCGTCCTCTTCGTGCTCACCTTGGGGGTCACGCTCCTCCAGCTTCGTTTCCTCGAGCGGCGGGTGCACTATGGCAACTGATGCCATCCGCCCTGCAGCTGCAGCTGCAGCTGCAACTGCAGCTGCAGCTGGGGTTGCCGGTGCGCCGCAGGTGCCCTCCCACCGGCGCCGTCATCCCCACTTCCGCCGCCGGTCGCGCCACGTCGTGCGCTACGTCCTGCTCACCCTCGGCGCGCTCGTGGTGCTCGCGCCCATCTACCTCACGGTGGTGAACTCGCTCCTGCCCGTCAGCGCGCTCGCCCAGCGACCGCCGCCGCTCGTGCCGACGAGCCCGCAGTGGGGCGACTATGCGACCGCGTGGTCCCAAGGCGACCTCGGGGTGTACCTGCGCAACTCCGCGATCCAGACGGGCGTCATCGTGGCCGGGCAGCTCACGACCTCGATACTTGCCGCGTACGCGTTCGCGTTCTTGCGCTTCCCGCTGCGCCGCGTGCTCTTCGTCGTGTTCCTGGCCACCCTCATGATCCCCTTCGAGGTCACCCTCGTCACGAACACCACCACCATCTCGGACTTCGGCTGGTACAACACCTTCCAAGGGCTGACCGTGCCCTTCCTCGCGACCGGGTTCGGCACCTTCCTCGTCCGTCAGGCGTTCCTGCAGATCCCCCGCGACCTACGAGAGGCAGCCACCCTCGACGGCTACGGCCACCTACGGTTCCTCCTGCGCGTGGCGGTCCCCCTCGCGCGCCCCGCCCTTGGCGCATTGGGCGTCTTCTCGTTCCTTGCGGCATGGAACCAGTACTTGTGGCCGCTCGTCGTCACCGGCAACGGCAATGGCGTGCGCACCGTCCAGATCGGCCTGAAGCTCCTGCAGGGCACCCAGGTGAGCCACCTGAACGTGGCGCTCGCCGGCACCGTCATCGCCGTCGTCCCGCTGCTCGTGCTCCTCGTGGGATTCCAAAAGCACCTGGTCCGCAGTCTCACCGGCGGCGCCGTCAAGTGAGCCGCTTGCGGGGCGCCGGCGACGTCGAGAAGTCGGCGCGCAGGCTCACGACAAGTGGCAGGCTGAGCGTATGAACCCTCGACTGGGCCGCCTCCTCGCCTCGGCTGCTGCCACCGTGGTGAGCGGTGGCGCGCTCTTGGGCGCGGGGGGACTGCTCGGCGCCCCGTTCGCGTCCGCCGCGCCACCGGCGCGCTCGCGCGGCGGTGGCGGTGCGTGCGACGTGGCCGCGCTCGCCAGGCACAACGGCACCGTCCACATCGACTTCTGGGAGTCGATGGTGACAAACAACGGCAAGACGCTGGCGGCGCTCACCCAGCAGTTCAACTCGTCGCAGTCCAAGGTCCACGTGACACTCGTCCAGCAGAAGAGCTACACAACAACCTGGGTCAAGTACCAGGCGGGCCTCAGCAACGGTCATCTCCCCGACGTGGTCCAGCTCACATCGATCGATCTCCAGGGTGTGGTCGACTCGCGCTCGGCGATGCCGGTCGCCACATGCATGAAGGCGAGCCACTACAAGACGTCGGACTTCTTGCCCCGCGTCCTCTCGGCCTACCGGATCGGCGGCACGCAGATCGGGATGCCATTCGCGGTGTCGGGGCCGGTGCTCATCTACAACGAGAAGGCGTTCGCCGCCGCCGGCATCACCTCCCCGCCCGCCACACTCGCCCAGCTCCTCGCCGATGCCAAGATCCTGAAGGCCCACGGATCGGGCATGGGGCTCAAGCTCGACCCCTGGCACCTCGAGACGTGGCTCGCGTCGGCCAACCAGCTCTTCGTGAACAACGGCAACGGGCGCAGGGCACGGGCGACCAAGACCGTCTTCGACACGCCGACCGCCAAGAAGATCTGGACCGACCTCGACCAGCTGGTACAGAGCGGCGAGGCGAAGACCAACCCCGCGACGGGATCGGCTGAGTACGACAACCTGCTCGGCATCGGCAACGGGCAGTACGCGATGACCATCGACACGACGGCGGTGCTCGGGACCGTAGAGGCGGTCCTGGCGACGGGCAAGTACCCGAACGTCCAGCTCGGCGTCGCCCCGTTCCCCGTCTTCAGCACCAGGATCAGAGGTGGCATCGAGGTGGGCGGCTCCGCGCTCTACGTCTCGAACCGCAAGTCTCCGCTCGCCCGTGCCGCGGCGTGGGAGTACATCGAATTCCTCGACTCGCCCGCGAGCCAGGCCACCTGGGCGAAGGGTACCGGCTACATCCCGATCCGAAAGTCGTCGACCCGCACGGCGACGGTCAAAGCGCTGTGGGCCGCCGAGCCGGGCTACAAGGTCGCCTACGAGCAGCTCCTCGCCGGCGCCAACACCGACGCGACCGCCGGCGCGGTGCTCGGCCCCTACACACAGGTTCGAACGGCAGAGCTGAACGCCGAGGAGTCGATGTTCCAGAGCCACGTCTCGCCATCGGTGGCACTGAAGCAGGCCTCGGCGAAGATCGACCAGATCATCACCCAGTACGACCAGCGCATCGGAGCCAAGTGAGGGCCGCGTGAGCCGTGTGGTCGCCCTCGGCGGCGGTCATGGCACCGCCGTCACCTTGCGCGCCGCGCGCCGCTACGCCGCAGACGTCACCGCGATCGTCTCGGTGGCTGACGACGGCGGCTCGACGGGGCGCCTGCGCGCCCAGCTCGACGTCGTCGCACTCGGCGACCTGCGCAAGTGCCTCGTCGCCCTCGCCGGCGACGGCTCGGTCCTCGCCAGAGCCTTCGAGCACCGGTTCTCGGAAGGGGATCTCGCGGGGCACGCGCTGGGCAACGTCGTGCTCGCCGGGATGGTGGAGGCAGCCGGTGGGCTCGTGGCCGGCATCGACGAGACGGCGGTCCTCTTGGAGTGCGTCGGGAGGGTGCTGCCCGCAACCACCGAGAAGGTGGTGCTGAAGGCCGTCGGCGGTGACGGGGAGGTGAACGGCCAGGTGGCGGTGTCGCGCGCCGGGCACATCGAGCGCGTCTCGCTCGTTCCCGACGGCGCGGTACCTCCCGACGAGGCGCTCGACGCGATCGCCCAGGCAGACCAGATCGTGATCGGGCCGGGCTCGCTGTTCACGAGCGTGCTCGCGGCAGCTGCCGTCGAGGGGGTCGCGCGGGCGATCGCCATGTCTCGGGCACAGCGCGTCTACGTCTGCAACCTCCATCCCCAGCTCCCCGAGACCGAGGGCTACGGCGTGGCCGACCACGTCGCCGCGCTCCGCCGCCATGACGTCGTCGTCGATGCGGTCCTGTGGGACCCGGCGACCGGGATGGCGCTCGGCAGCCCCGACGTCCCCGTGGTCGGTAGGCCCCTCGCCGGGCGCAACGGCTTGGTCCACGATCCGCAGAAATTGGCAGAAGCCTTGTCCGATCTGCTGGCATCGTCGAGGTGAGATCGACGGTGCGACGGCGCGTGACCACGACGAGGATGGACACAGGCGAGATCGACGCCGTCGAGACAGACGCGACGCGGCGGCAAGGAGAGGCGAGATGACCGTACGGGTAGGGATCAACGGCTTCGGGCGGATCGGGCGGAACTTCCTGCGGGCGGTGATCGAGCGGGGCGCAGGGGTAGAGGTGGTCGCGTTGAACGACGTCGCCTCCCCCGAGATCAATGCCCACCTCTTGCGCTACGACTCGACCCAGGGAAAGCTCGACGAGGACGTCGAGGTGGTCGGCGACGAGCTCCTCGTCGGCAGCCGGCACATCAAGGTGCTTGCCGAACGGGACCCGAAGGCGCTGCCATGGAAGGAGCTCGGCGTCGACATCGTGCTCGAGGCGACCGGCAGGTTCACCGCCCGCGCGGACGCCGCCCAGCATCTCGACGGCGGCGCGACGCGGGTGGTGATCACCGCGCCGTCCTCGGACGCGGACGCCTCCTTCGTCGTCGGCGTGAACGACGGCGACTTCGATCCCGAGCACCACGTGGTCGTCTCGAACGCATCGTGCACGACCAACTGCTTCGTGCCCATGGTCAAGGTCCTCGACGACGCGTTCGGGATCGTGAGCGGGCTCATGACCACCGTGCACGCATACACGAACGACCAGAACCTCCTCGACCTCACCCACCGGGACCTCCGGCGGGCCCGGGCCGCGGCGATCAACATCGTCCCGGCCTCGACCGGCGCGGCCCGGGCAACCGGGCTCGTCCTCTCCGCCATGAAGGGCCGTCTGGACGGCCAGGCGCTGCGGGTGCCGGTGCCGGTCGGCTCCATCACCGACTTCACCGCGGTGGTGCGCGGCACGGTCACCGCCGCGCAGGTGAACGAGGCGTTCGCCGCGGCCGCGGCGACGCCGCCGCTCGCGGGCGTCTTGGTCTACAGCGACGCCCCGCTCGTGTCCTCCGACATCGTCGGCAGCCCCGCGTCGTGCACGTTCGACTCGGGGCTCACCATGGTCCAGGCAGTCGACGACGAGCGCACGCTCGTGAAGGTCCAGGGATGGTACGACAACGAGTGGGGCTACTCGAACCGCCTCGTGGACCTCGTCGGGATCCTCGGCGCAGCCGGCGCCCGCCGATGAGTGCAGTCACGCCCACCACGGTGTCGCGCCGCCCGGCTGCGCTCGCCGGGCTCCCGCTTCTCGAAGACCTTCCCGACGTCGACGGGCGTCGCGTGCTCGTGCGTGTGGACTTCAACGTGCCCCTCGACGACGACGGGGCGGGGCACCGCAGCGTCGCGGACGACTACCGGATCGTGAGCGCGTTGCCCACGCTGCGCTGGCTCGTCGAGCGCGGCGCCGCGGTGACGGCGTGCAGCCACCTGGGGCGCCCCGGCGGTGCACCGGACCCGCGCTGGGCGATGGCGCCCGTGCGAGAACACCTGGAGGCGCTCCTCCCTGGGATCCGGGTGCTCGAGAACCTGCGGTTCTTCCCCGGAGAGACTGGCAACGATGCCGCGTTCGTCGACGAGCTCGTCGACGGCCAGGACCTCTACGTGAACGACGCCTTCAGCGCAAGCCATCGCGCGCACGCCTCGATCGTCGGCCCGCCGGCCCGGCTGCCGAGCGCGGGGGGCCGGCAGCTGGCGCGCGAGGTGGAGGTTCTCGGCGGTCTGCTCGGCGCGCCCGCCAGGCCATTCGTCGCGGTCGTCGGCGGCGCCAAGGTCTCCGACAAGCTCGGCGTCCTCCAGGCGCTCGCCGGGAAGGTGGACGCGCTGGCGATCGGCGGCGCGATGGCCTTCACGTTCCTCCTCGCGCAAGGTCACGACGTGGGGGCCTCCCTCGTCGACCCCGAGCACGTCGAGGACTGCCGGCGCCTGCTGGAGGCTGGCGCCGAGCTGCTCTTGCCGAGCGACGTCGTGGCCCTCAGCCCCGACGGCGCGTGTGGGCCGGCCGTGGCGGAGGACGACGCGGGGACCACGAAGGTCGTGGGCGTCGACGTGCCGGCGGGTTGGCGCGGGCTCGACATCGGGCCACAGACGGCCGCTCGCTTCGCGGACGCCCTCGGCGGCGCGGCGACGGTGCTGTGGAACGGCCCGCTCGGCGTCGTCGAGGACGAACGCTTCGCGGACGGCACGCGTCGAGTCGCCATGGCGGTTGCCGCGTGCGCGGGGTTCACCGTCGTGGGGGGCGGGGACAGCGTGAGCGCCCTGCACCACCTCGGGCTCGCCGACGAGGTGGACTTCCTCTCGACCGGCGGCGGTGCGTCGCTCGAGCTGATCGAGAAGGGGGATCTCCCCGGGCTCGCCGCGCTGCGCGCGGCGTCGAACGCTCCCGCGCCGGCCGACGGTCAGCCCGACTGAGGCCCCGGGAGATGCAGATGGCCGTCACCCGCCGACCCCTCATCAGCGGCAATTGGAAGATGCACCACGACCACATCGAGGCGCTGCACACGGTGCGCGACCTCGGGTTGCGTCTGAAGCCGGAGGACGTCGCCCGTGTCGACGTCTCGGTGCACCCGCCGTTCACCGATCTTCGCACCGCCCAGACCCTGGTCGAGGCGGAGGGCCTTCCGATCGCCCTGGGCGCGCAACACTGCAACGACCACGACCGCGGTGCCTACACCGGTGAGGTGAGCCCCCAGATGCTCGCACGGCTCGGGGTGCGCTACGTGCTGGTCGGCCACTCCGAACGTCGCCAGCTCTTCGCCATGAGCGACGAGCTCGTCGCCGCCACGCTGCGTGCGGTGATCAAGCACGAGATGCGCCCCATCTGCTGCGTCGGGGAGACCGAGGAGGAGCGGGGCGCCGGGCGCACCGAAGAGCGCCTGGGCGCGCAGCTCGAGGCCGCGCTCGCCGGGCTCGCCCCCGAGGTCGTGGCCACGATGGTGGTCGCCTACGAGCCGGTCTGGGCGATCGGGACCGGTAATGCCGCCACGGCCGTCGACGCCGAGGACGCGTGCCTGTTCATCCGGCAGCGAGTAGCCGCCCTGGTCGGAGAGGAGGCTGCCGCGGCGTTGCGGGTCCAGTACGGCGGCTCGGTCAACCCCGCCAACGCGGCCGACTACATGGCCGAGCCCGACGTCGACGGTCTGCTCGTCGGTGGTGCGAGCCTGGACGCGGCGACCTTCGTCGAGATCGTCCGGGCGTGCCAGCCTGTCGCGCGTCGGCGTTGAGGACTGTGTCGAGCGGTCCTTGGCACCCTCGGTCTGCTTGGACTCCCCACGACGCCTCCCCACAGGGGTGGGCTGCTAGCGTTCATGCGCCGTCGTGCGGTGTGCACGGGCGGCGAGACGAGCCACTGGTGAAGGAGCGGACCCGGTGCTGACCTGGGTGTACATCGTGATCGAGGTGCTGTCAGCCGTCGGTCTCGTCTTCCTCATCTTGATGCACAGCGGCAAGGGCGGCGGCCTCTCGGACATGTTCGGGGGCAGTGTGGGTGCCGCCGCGCAGGGCTCCACCGTCGTCGAGCGGAACCTCGATCGGATCACGGTGACCGTGGCGGTCGTCTTCGCGCTCAGCACCCTCACCTTGGACCTTCGCCTGCAGTGAGGATGCCGGGCAAGGGCCCGGGGGCGG
>JAJZMN010000187.1 GCA_021850345.1 Actinomycetes bacterium
CGGCTTCGGCCGGACGTCTCAGTGAAGCGCTTAGACGGGTCCGGGCAACCGGGCGAGTCCGTCACCGCCACGGGGCAACCCGTGGCTGCCTGAGCGTGCTCACGTTTGAGCACGGTGCTGGTAACGGTACGTCTACACAGGGACCATCGCCGAGACGCCGGTCGGAACCTTCTCGGTCTCTTGGGAGGTCGACGGGATGGTCACGAACAACCTCGGCGAGCTGTGGCGACCGAAGTTCTTCGAAGGGGGAGTTGCGATCCACGGCGACAGCTACGTCCCCCCTTATCCCGTCTCGCACGGCTGCGTCCGCGTGAGCAATGAGGCCATCGATTGGATCTGGACACACGGCATGGCACCGATCGGCACCAAGGTCTGGGTGTTCCGCTAGGAGCGGCGCGTGGGGCACGGGACCTTCGACTCTGGCCCCGGAGGAGCCTGGGACCGACGATCGACGGATGAACCACTCCATCCATGCCGGGACGGCCATCCATGCGACGTCCATCAGGGAACTGCTCCATTCCGCCGTCGTGTCCGTCGACCGTTCGACTACCCTTCGCGCCGCGGCGATCGCGATGCAGCACGGAGGCGTCGGGGCGCTCGTGGTCATGGACGCCGACGAGGTGCAGGGGATCGTCACCGAGCGCGACATCGTGGGCGCGCTCGCCCATGGGGACGACCCCGACCGCGCCCGGGTCGTCGACGTGGAGTCCGTCGGACCCCGCTACCTGATCCTCGCTGACTCTGTCGGGACGGCGGCCGAGGTCATGCTTGCCGTGGGGTGCCGCCATCTTCCGGTCGTCGATGACGGGGTCGCGATCGGTGTCGTCTCGATCCGCGACGTGCTGCGAGAACTGGCGGACTGAACTGGTGCACGGCCGCCCGGCGCGCGTCCTAGGACGCGCGTCTTATGACGCGGCGTGCGCGTGCTCGGTCGTCGGCTGGAAGTGCTCGATGGAGGCGTCCGAACCGGGGAAGAAGAGCCCCTCTTCTCCGGTGTCGCTCCAACGCACGACGTACGGCGGGGCACCGTCGACTCCGTGCACCTCGAGGATCTCCCCGTCCCGCCTCGGCTCCCCGAGATGGTGGCCGCTGATCACGACTCGATCTCCGACGTTCGCTTGCACGGCGCCCTCCTTCCTCTGACTCCCTCTTACGACGAGATCAGTAGAAACCCACCACGAGACTCGGCTCGGCACGGGCGAGACAGTAGGGGCGAAGGTCACGCGCGCAGTCTGGTGACGGCCCAGTAGTGACGGCCCAGTAGTGACGGCCCAGTAGTGACGGAGGACCCTTCTTTCCGAGCTCGTCATGGGGCAACCATCGCTGGGGGCGCTCCATCGGGGCCCGGCAACCTCGGTCGCAGCGCCGGACTTCGACGGAGGACCTGGCAATGCCCACGTGTGGAGACGGGCATCGACTGCTCCGGTGGCCATGGCGGAAACGGCCCGCGAGCGCGAAGGAAGGGCCCGGCGGGGAGGACGTCGCCGCCCTCCTGATCGCCGAGTGCGAGGCATACCTGCTCGGGAGCTACGTGGAGCACCTCGAGACGCGTGCCGAGCCGATCCCCGTCTGGGCGTGGACGAACCTCCTTGCCCACGGGAGCCGCGCGGACCTCGTACGGGCAGCGAAGGAGGTCCACGGCGGACGCTCCCCGGCTCGGCGCTGGCGCGTCGTCCGCGCCCTCGTGGCGCGCGAGGTGCTCGACGTGGTCGGAGACGGCGCCTCGCTCCTCGACGTACAGCGCGAGGTGCTCGCACCCCTCGAGCTCGCGATCGCTGCACACCCGGACGCCTGGTCGTGGACGCCGCAGCGGTGGCTCAACATCGTGAGGTCGGCTCTGCACGGGACCCTCGGCACGAGGACCTGACCCGCGCCGGCGGTCAGGATTCACCGGCGGTCAGGATTCACCGGCGGTCAGGCTTCACGAGCGGTCAGGGCTTGCCCGACGACTCCCACAGTGCCCGGAGCTCCGGCGGCAGTGCGGAAGCGACCTCGCGCACATCGCCTGGCACGAGGTCGCGCAGCGCCTGCACGACGTCCACGGTCACGTCCTCAGCCCGCTCGAGAGGTACCCCCCTCGTCGTGACGACCACGCGGCCGACAAGATCGCGCAATGAGCGAGCGGGCGGTGCGCCCCGGATTCGCCGGGGTGGTGTGAACAAAGGCCGGACGTCGGCGGGAAGGTTCGCCGAGAGATGGACCCGATGCGCCGGCGGCAGCCGGTCGGCGAACGTCGCGAGCACGCCCCGCACGACGAGCGGCGCGGCGTCGGATGTGACGCCGGCCTTCTTCGCTGCGGCGAGCAGCGACTCCATCGCCGCGGACGGCGGATGGACAGCCCGACCCTCGGAGGGCCGCGTGTCTCCCGGGCCTAGCCCCACGTGGAGGTAGGACTCGACACCGGCGACCCCGGGCACGCTGGCGACCGCCTGCTCGATCGACTCCGCGTCGCGCCCGCTGCCGACCACACCGTGGAGCAGCGCGACGTGGTGTTCGACCATCACGTGCACGTGGGGCAGATCGAGGTCCTGCTCGGTCCGGCCGAGACTGGACCGGATCCGGTCGGCGAGGGTGAGGTCTGTGACCGCCGGATCAGGCTCCCGCCCCTCGAGGCGATAAGCCGCGCCTTCGAGCCGGCCTTCGGCGTAGCGCAGGCGGCGCGTCAGGCGCGTGAGCGCGCGCCGGGCCTTTCTCGAGACGGACTTTCCCGGACGGGTCAGCCTCACCGCCGCGCCCAGCGCTGCCAGGACTCCGGCGCCGACGACCAATCGGCTGCTCGTGCGCATGATGTCCTCCTCTCACGCAACCTCAAGACGAGTCTGGTTCGCCCGCCGACACCGAGGGCGGAGATGAGACCGTCGAGCCAACCTGAGAGCTGTGCCCGCCAGCGGCGTTCCAGCGCTGCGAGGCGGGATTGCAGCGCTGTGTCGTCGAGGGTCTCGAGCTGCGCCATCTCGTTGCGAACGGCGTAGAGGGACCCTTCGATCCGCCACAGCTCTCCGGGTGTTCGTACCCGGTCCCGCTCCTGTAGTCCTGCTCGTCCTGCATCGAGACTCTCTTCGGCGACGTCGGACATGCGACGAGACTTCGTCCCCGGACGTGCCGGCAAGGGTCCAACTCCCTCAAGAGCGTCGCGCGGTCAGACAGCGTGTGCCTCGACAGCGGCCATGATCGCCGCGACGAGGTCCTCGACGAACGCGTCGTTGAGCGGCAGATGGCCGTGGAGCAGCCGGTGGTAGGCGGGGCCATAGAGGAGATCGAGGAGGAGCGACATGTTCGCCTCAACAGGCAGCTCCCCGCGCTCGACCGCCCGCTCGAGGACCTTCAGGTGGCGCACCCGCAGGGGAGCGACGAACCGGTCACGCCACGCGTCGGCGAGCTCGGGGTCGCGCTGGACCTCGGCGATCAGCCCCTTGAGCGTCCTGCCGCTCGTGGATTGGCGGACCGCCCGCACCCACGATCTGAGCAGCCCGAGAAGGTCGTCGCGGAGGTTGCCGTTGTCGGGGATCGGCTGGCGGGCGAGGAAGTCGGTGACGAAGGCGTCGAAGGCGAGCGTTCCCTTGGACGGCCACCTTCGGTAGACGGACGCCTTGCCGACATGGGCTCGTGCGGCGATCTCCTCGATGGTCATCGCGGCGAGGCCCCGTTCTGCGAGGAGGTCCGTGGCGGCCTGAAGGATCGCCCGCTCGGTCGTCTCGCTGGGGGGCCGGCCACGTCCGCTTGCCTCGCGTCTGCCGGCGGCAGCGGGCGCGGACACCGTTGTCGTTGACCCGGGCTCCGCAGCGGAGGTGATCACGGCCAGAGCCTAACCTATGCCTGAGAAACGGGCCGTTTCGTTTCGCTCTCCTTCGAAGCCGTTTGAGCCCTCTGGCGCAGATCAACGCCTCGTCAACCGCCAGTCCCGACCTTCGTCAACCGCCAGCCCCGACCTCGGCCCGGCCGCTTTCCTTCGAAGTTCCTGGCCTCGGAGGCTTCCGCGGGGGACGTACGCAATCGGGAATAGCCGCTCACGCTGGGCGTTACATCCAATGTCTTTCGGTTTAGAAAACGAAACGTACCGTTTCGTCTTCCTCCGGCGACAGGTACCGGCGTCGAGGCACGCGAGCCCCGACATGAGGGAGGCACTGGACGAGATGAGGGAGGCACTGGACGAGATGAGCGAGGACGGGACGAGATGAGGGAGGCACTGGACGAGATGAGCGAGGTACGGATCCCGAGCCGGGGCGTTGCGGCCGGCGACCGCGGTCGCGTCGGCACCGGCCCGGGCGAGCCGGGGCAGCGACGCATGGTCGCGCTGGCAGCGACCCCGCGCCATCGTGGCGCCGCCCTTGGACTGATTCTGGCGGCCGCCTTCATGGTCGTTCTCGACTTCAGCATCGTGAACGTGGCACTCGCCTCAATCGAGCGGGAGCTACACGTCGGTACGACGGCCGCACAGTGGGTGATCACCGCGTACGCCATCACGTTCGGCGGCCTGCTCGTCCTCGGCGGGAGGATCGGCGACCTTTTCGGCCGGCGCCGCGTGTTCGTGGTTGGTCTCGTCCTCTTCTCGCTGGCTTCGCTCGCCGGCGGCCTTGCGACCTCAATCGGGGTCCTGATCGCCGCCCGAGCCGTGCAGGGGATCGGCGCTGCGCTCGTCGCCCCTGCATCCCTCTCCCTGATCACCACGAGCACCACCGAAGGCGCCGCGCGCAACCGCGCGCTCGGCTACTACGGCGCGGTCGCCTCCATCGGCTTCGTCGCCGGGCTCGTGCTGGGAGGGGTACTCGTCCAGTACTTCGATTGGCGCGCCGTCCTGTGGGTCAACGTCCCGATCGGGTTCCTCGTCGCGGTGCTCGCGCCACTTCTCATCGCCGACGCGTCCCCGCGAGCGCAAGGCCCGCGGATGCGCCTCGACTTCGCAGGTGCCGCGCTCGTCACCGGGGCGATCGGCCTGCTGGTGTACGCCGTTTCTGAGGGCCCTGACGTCGGATGGGCGTCGGCTCGGACGCTCGGCGCACTCGGGCTCTCGGTTGTCCTCGGCGCGGCATTCGTGTCCGTCGAGCAGCGCCACGCCGCCCCGCTCGTCCGCCTCGGAATGCTGCGCCGGCGCAGTCTCCGTTCGGCGAACCTCGCCATGATCCTGGTCGGCGCGTGGTCAGCCGGAGAGCTCCTCACCGTGCCCCTCTTCTTCCAGCTCGTCCTCCACTACTCGGCGCTCGAGACCGGGCTGGCGATGGCGCCTCAGGGGATCATCGGCTTCGTCGGCGCCTCGCGGGCGGCAAGCGTCGTCCGGCGCGTCGGGGTGCGTACCCTCCTCGTCGCGTCGACGAGCGCCGCCGGGCTGGGGCTTCTCCTCCTCGGGCTCAGCTTTGGTTGGCACGACTACGTGCTGTTCCTTCCGGGCTTCATGCTCGCCGGCGCTGGGACCGCCACCAGCGCGTTCGCCGCGACCGTGGCAGCGACCCACGGCGTCGACCACGCCGAGCAGGGTGTCGCCGGCGGCCTCATCAACATGAGCCGCCAGGTCGGTGCCGCGGTGGGTGTGGCCCTCGCCGCGGCGATCATCGGAACGGGGGTCACGTCCGGCAGCTCGCTAGGCCCTGACCGCTCGTCGCTCTTCGTCGTCGCAGTATTCGGCCTGCTGGCGGCGGTGGTGGCCGGACGCGGCATCGCGGCCAGGACCGCTCCCGGTTCCCGGGGCGACGAGATGCGCGATGAGGCGGCGGTGGAGCCGTCAGGGGCTCCGCGCTGGGCGGCGACGCCGGTCGGCCGGCCCCACGTCGACGTCGCGCCCGGGCCTCATGCTCGGGGGGCCATCGATGAACTCGTCGATGAACCCGACGATGAAACGGAGCTTGCCCCGGCCTGCGCATGAGGCCGCTCCTTTGAGCGGGGTCAGCTCTGCCGTTGCAAACCCGGACTGGCGTGCCGGACGCGGGCAGACTTGCGCCGTGCGAAGAGAACGCCCTTCACAGGCACCTGCCCAACGCGCACCTGCCCAACGCGCACCTGCCCAACGCGCACCTGCCCAACGCGCACCTGCCCAACGGCCCCCTGTCGGACAGCCCCCTGTCCGACAGCCCCCTGTCGAACGGGAGCCGACCGAACGGGCGGCACGGATCCTCGCGCGGGTGCGCGCCATCCCGGCGGGCTTTGTTCGGACGTACGGTGACGTCGACCGGAAAGCCCCGCGTCTCGTCGGGCGGATCCTCGCGACCACCGATGAGCAAGTGCCCTGGCACCGTGTCGTGAGGGTGGACGGATCGGCACCGATGGGCTCCTCGCAGCTCGCGCGTCTCCGGCGTGAAGGCGTGCCGCTCGTCGGCGGCCGGGTGGACATGACCAAAGCCCGGATGCACGGATGAGCCCACGATGAGTGTGTCGTTCACGGGCGCGGCCCGCATGCTCGCCGAGCGCGACCCGGTGATCGCCCAACTCTTGGAGCAGGTCGGCGCACCCCGGATGCGGCCGCCGCTCGACACGCACTTCGGCGCGCTGGTCCGATCCATCGTCTACCAGCAGCTCGCTGGAGCGGCCGCAGCGGCGATCCACGGCCGCCTGCTGGACGCGCTCGGCGGCGATCCGGACCCTGCACGACTCCCCGCGCTCAGCGACGCCGAGATGCGAGCCGTGGGGCTCTCCTCCGGCAAGTCGGCGTCGTTGCGCGACCTCGCCACGAAGGTGCTCGACGGGACGGTGGTGCTCGAGTCTCGGGGGCTCCGCCTCGAGTCCGACGAGGAGGTCGTCGTCCGGCTGTCCAGCGTGCGCGGCATCGGGAAGTGGACCGCAGAGATGTTCTTGATGTTCCAGCTCCGTCGACTCGACGTGTGGCCGACGGGCGACCTCGGCGTCCGCAGGGGCTACGGCCTCGCATGGGATGTGCCGATGCCGAGCTCGCGAGAGCTCGAGCCGCTCGGCGACCGGTTCCGCCCGTACCGGTCGATCGCGGCGTGGTACTGCTGGCGTGCGGTCGAGGTGTACGGCCGGGGCGCCGAGAGCGCGCTCACGCGATGACGTCGCCCTCCGACCGAGCGGGCTCATGAACTGGCTGCTCTTCGCGCTCGGCATCGTCGTCATCGGCTTCACGTCGGCGAACGTCCTCTTCACCATGGTTCTCCCGCGCCGCCCGTTCGGCATCGACCGGCTCGGCCTCTGGATCAACCGGGTGGTGCTCGTGGCGACGAGCTACCTCTCTCGCTTCGCCAGCACGTACGAGCGCAAGGACTCCGTGCTCTCGCCGATGGGACCATTCGCCCTCCTCCTCCAGCTCGTGACGTGGGCGGGAGGCCTCACGGTGGGATTCGGGCTCCTCATCGCGGCGACGGGCCACCCCATGGGTGACGCTTTCCTCCAGTCGCTCACGTCGCTCTTCACGGTCGGTGCCGCACGCGTGGGGGGGCGACCTGTCGTGGCGGTCGACATCACCGCCGGTGCCGTCTGGGTCGTCATCGTCGCCTTGCAGATCGCGTACCTTCCCACTCTCTACGGCGCATTCAGCCGTCGAGAGGCGCTCGTCGCGCTCTTGGAGAGCCGCGCCGGCCTGCCGGCATGGGGACCCGAAGTCCTGGTCCGCCATCAGCTGGTGGGCATCATCGACACCCTGCCCGAGCTCTACGCGTCGTGGGAGGAGTGGGCGGCAGACGTCGCAGAGAGCCATACGACCTACCCGGTGCTCCTGCTCTTTCGCTCGCCGGAGCCGTGGTACTCGTGGGTCGTCGGGCTGCTCGCTGTGCTCGATGCCGCCGCGATCCATCTCGCGGTCGCGCCGTCGAGCGCGAGCTCCAAGGCGCGGCTCTGCCTGCGGATGGGCTTCACCCTCCTCGATCGGATCGCGATCGCTCTGGGCTGGGAGGTCGACCCCGATCCGAGTCCTGAAGGTCCGATCGCGCTGCCGTACGACGAGTACGAGCAGGCGATCGGAAAGCTCGCGGAGGTGGGGTTCCCGATCGAGCGCAGCGCCGAGGAGTCGTGGCCCGACTTCCGCGGCTGGCGGGTCAACTACGAGGCGGTCGCCTACCGGCTCGCCGACAGGCTCACGGCGCCTCCCGCCCCGTGGTCCGGCACCCGGCGCCACTTGCGGGGCGGTCCGGTGCTGCCGAGACGCCCGCCGCAACGGCGTCCGGGGCAGCGTGCTACGCCGTCGCACGCAGTGGTCGGCCCGGCGCCGCGCCGCGTACCACGGCGCCGCCGCCCGCCGCGGGAACAACGGATCAGTCCCGAAGAGACGGAGGGCGGTTCGCGGTCGCGAGGAGGTCGCGCCCCCGAGGGGACGTGACCTCCTCGACGCGGTGCTGCCACGGTGCCGCAAGCGGCCATCTCCGCGCTGAGCCGGACATCGGTCGCCGTCTTTATGCGGGCGAAGGTGTCACACGTTTCTGTCGGGTTCGATGTCGTGACGTTGCGTGCGGGCAAATACGAGGGCTACGTCGTCGACGGCACCCTCGGAGAGCCGGACGTCACAACGGCCGTGACCTTCGTGAGAAGGGCCGTGGCGGAAGCGGCCGGGAGGAAGATCTCCGCAACGGCGTCCGGCTCACAGTCCCAAGCCATGGCGTCTGCTCGGGCCGCGAGCCCGCGCGAACGCCGGCGAAACGGTCGGCTCCGCCGGCGCTCGCGCCAGTCCGAGAACAGAATCCGGCGACGGTGTATCAGGCCGCGGCCTCACCTTCTGCGACCCGGACCGCCGAGATCTCGAACTCCAAGGTGACGTTCTCGCCCACGAGCACGCCCCCGGCTTCGAGCGCGACGTTCCAGTTGACGCCCCAGTCCTTCCGGTTGACCGTGGTCGAGCCCTCGAAGCCGATGCGGGTGTTCCCCCAGGGGTCGACGACGTCGCCGGTGTACTCCAGGTCGAAGGTGACGGACTTGGTGACACCCTTGATCGTGAGGTCACCGGTCACCCGGAAGGTGTTCTTCGACACCGGCTCGATGCGCGTCGAGGCGAAGGTGATCTCCGGGTACTCGTCCATGGAGAAGAAGTCGTTGCTCCGCAGGTGCGCGTCGCGGTCGGGGTTGCGCGTGTCGATGCTCGCGGCCTTGATCGTGAGGGAGAAGTGGGACTTGGCGGGGTCTTCGACGTCGAAGTAGCCGGAGCCGTCGAACTCGTTGAAAGAGCCGCGCACCTTCGTCACCATCGCGTGGCGGGCGACGAAGCCGAACCGGCTGTGGGTCGGGTCGATCTTGTAGTTGCCGGTAAGGGTCGCAGGAACGGTGGTGGTCATGAAGCTGATCTCCTCTTTCTCGGGTGGTCGATTGGTGACGTTTCAACCAACATTGGAGGACATGTCACTTATTCCCGGGGCCCGCGTACACTGGAGAGATGGCCGGAGAAGTGGCCGCAGGCGCGGCGGGCCGCAGGGCCGACGATGGGCATCACGAGGGGAAACGACCCGCAGCGCCGGATGTTCCTTGGCTCGACGAGCGCCAGCAGCACGCGTGGCGGAGCGTCCAGGTGATGCAGGCCCGGCTCAACGCGGCACTCGCCGGTCAGCTCGCGGCGGAATCCGACCTCTCGTTGCCCGACTACGTCGTCCTCGTCGTCCTCACCGAGGCGCCTTCCGGAGCTGTGCGCCTTTTCGAGCTGGCGAGCCATCTCGGCTGGGAGCGGAGCCGGGTCTCGCACCAGATCACCCGCATGGCCGAGCGGGGACTTGTTCGCAAGGAGCGCTGTGAGGCCGATCGCCGAGGCGCGGTGGTGGTGGTCACCGACGCCGGTCGGCGTGCGATCGAAGTGGCGGCACCGGGTCACGTCCGCGCGGTGCGGCGGTACTTCGTCGACCCGCTCACCGACGACCAGCTGGACGCGCTGGCCGATGCTGCCGGTCGGGTAGTCCGCGCGATCGACGGCCCGATCGACGGCCCCATCGACGGCCCCATCGACGGCCCCATCGAAGCACTTGTCGGAGAAACCGCTCCGACCTCGGTGCACGACTGACGGGCGCAGCGGACCGTGGACGTCCTCGAAGCGCAGTTTCGACAGGAGATGGTGCATGCCGGCGCCTCGTCGGTGACGGTGTGGGGAAACGCGCCGGGTCATGCCTACCCGGCGCATTCGCACGACTACCGGAAGGTCCTGTGCTGCCTCGAGGGGGGGATCGTGTTCGGGCTGGCGGACCGCGAGGTGCCGCTCGCCGTGGGAGACCGCATGGTCATCGAGCCCGGCGCACGGCACTCCGCGTCGGTCGGCCCCGACGGCGTGCGTTGCGCCGAGGCACACTTCCGCGAGCCCTAGCGATTAGCTGGAGAGCCGCGGCGCTGGAGCCGTCGGCACGTCGGCTCACCGTGCTCAGCGTTCGTCGGCCGTGATCCACTTGTCCACTTCGGTGGGCGTGTACGCGTCGAGCAAACCGAAGGCTTCGTCGAGCGAGTCGGCGCGAGGCAGGAGCGCCCGGTTCTCGGGCTTGAGCAACCCGACGTCCACCATGCGGTCGAGCTGGGAGGTGAGGGGATCCCAGAACCCGTCGACGTCCAGCAGGACGATCGGCTTGCGGTGGAGGCCGAGTTGTGACCAGGTGGCGATCTCCGCCACCTCCTCCAACGTCCCGAGACCACCGGGCAGCGCGACGAAGGCGTCGGCGAGGTCGTACATCCGCTGCTTTCGCTCGTGCATCGAGTCCACCTCGTAGAGCCTCGTGAGGCCGGTGTGGCCGACCTCGCGGCGGAAGAGGCCGACGGGGATGACCCCGGTGACCCGTCCGCCTGCGGCGAGGCATGCGTCGGCGATGGCGCCCATGAGCCCCACGCTCCCGCCGCCGTAGACGAGCTCCACCCTGCGCTCGGCCAGCTCCGCGCCGAGGGCACGGGCGGCGTCGCCGAAGCGTTCATCGGGCGGAAGGGACGAGCCGCAGAAGACGCACAACGCGCGGATCGACGTCATCGAAGGCGCACCCTAACGTCGATGCGGCCGGCCGGCCGTCCACGCGTCAGTGGGGGCGGTGGGTGTCGTCGAGCACCTCTCCGCACTCGGGGCAGACGAGCGTCGCGTAACAGACGAGCTCGCCGCCGTCGGGCTCGCCCGCGCACTCGGGGCAGTCGAGCCAGGTGCCGAGGTGTGAGGCCCGGCCGGATTCCTCGAGCACCCACGGCCGCACCTCGGCGGGGGGGCGGTGCCGCACGGGACGGCGATGGCCGCACGAGAGCTGGGCGACCCACTCGCTGTGGACCAGTGAGAAGCCGGCGATCTTGCGGTCGGCCATCCCTGCAAGGCTACGCCGCCCATCGGGGCTCAAAGCCGCCGCGGGGACCCGGGGACCGGCTCGTCCGGGCGCTCCGGTGGCTGTCACCGTAAGGTGCGACCGGCAACAACCGGCCCCGCACGGGCTTGACCCCGGACGCGGAAGGAGGTGGCGTGGTCGAGAAGCCGAGGGCAGCGGCCATGACGTGGTGACCGGGGTGCCCGGCTCGGTCGCCGAGGCGACCCTCGCGTTCGTGTCGGGGAAGGTGGTGCCGCACGCCGCCGCCGAGCGCGCCTTCGAGGCGGTTGCGGTCGCCGGGAACGACATCCTGGCCGTCGGCAGCGACCAGGACATCCGGGCCTTCCTCGGGTCGCGGACGCGGGTGGTCGACTTGCACGGGCGCCTGGTCCTCCCGGCGTTCGGCGACGCGCACGTCCACGCGGTGAGCGGGGGTCTGGAGAGCCTCCGGTGCGACCTCTCCGGGATCAAGACACGCCGCGCCTGCCTCGACACCGTCGCGGCGTACGTGGCGGGTCTCCCCGCCGACGCCTGGGTCCTCGGAGGCGGCTGGTCCATGGAGTCCTTCCCCGGCGGGGTCCCCGAGGCCGCCGACCTCGACGCGGTCGTCGGCGGACGGCCCGTGTTCCTGCCCAACCGCGACCACCACAGCGCGTGGGTGAGCTCGGCTGCCCTCGCGCGCGCCGGCATCGACGCGTCGACCCCGGACCCGCCCGACGGGCGCATCGAGCGCGGCCCAGACGGTTCGCCGACCGGGACGCTCCACGAGGGTGCGATGCGGCTCGTCGCCGCCCTCGTCCCCCGCCCGGGTCCCGAGGAGCTCACCAGGGCGCTCGCCGCGGGGCAGCGGTACCTCCATTCCCTGGGGATCACCCACTTCCAGGACGCCTGCGTGGGGGAGGCCGAGGAGCTCGGCGTGCCCGACAGCTTCGACACCTACGTCCGGGCGGCCGCCGACGGCACGCTGAGCGCCCACGTCGTGGGCGCGCTGTGGTGGGACCGGCACCGAGGCGTCGAGCAACTGGAAGACCTCCTCACGCGCCGTGAGGCCGCGCGCCGCGCGACGGGAGGTGCCGGATCCGAGCCGGGCGCCGGAATCTTCAGGGCAGACGCCGTGAAGATGATGGTGGACGGCGTCTGCGAGACCTTCACCGCCGCAATGTCGAGTCCCTACCTGGACCAAGACGGCAAGCCGTCGACGCATCGCGGGGCGCTCTTCATCGACCCGGACCTCCTCGCCGAGGCGGTGCGCAGGACCGCAGGTGCCGGGTTCCAGGTGCACTTCCATGCGATCGGCGACCGGGCCGTGCACGTCGCGCTCGACGCGCTCAAAGGGCTGCCCCCCGAGTCCAGGGCCAACGGCCGCCATCATCTCGCCCACCTGCAGTTCATCGAGCCGAGAGACCTTCCGCGCTTCGCCGAGCTGGGGGCGATCGCCAACTTCCAGCCGCTCTGGGCGTGCCATGAGCCCCAGATGGACGACCTCACCATCCCCTTCGTCGGGCCCGAGCGTGCCGAGTGGCAGTACAGCATCGGCTCGCTCTCGCGCCTCGGTGCCCGCGTCGTGTTCGGGAGCGACTGGCCCGTCTCGAGCCCTGACCCGATCCAAGAGATCCACGTCGCCGTCAACCGGACCCTTTCCCTTCGCGAGGGGCGGCCCGGAGCGCCGGAGACGACCGAGCCGTTCCGGCCCGCAGAGGGGCTCTCGGTGCGAGAGGCGCTCGCCGCGTTCACGATGGGGGTCGCGTATGTGGACCACGAAGAGGACCGCGTCGGCGTGCTCGCCCCGGCGCGGCGGGCCGACCTCGTGGTCCTCGACCAGGACGTGCTCACGGTTCCTCCCGCACAGATCGGGGAGACGTCGGTGGAGATGACCGTGGCCGGCGGGGAGGTCGTCTTCGGCGACGAGTGAACGGCGAGGTCACGGGGCCTCGCGCCGCAACCGGTGGGTGCCGTGCTTGACACGGGGGTCCGGGGGGAACTGGCATTCCCGTGGATCGACCTGTGCCGAAGACGGGGACGAGGGCCGGATAGATGGGACGACGGATCCGCTGGCTTGCGGTGGCCCTGGCGGTGTGCTTCGCCCTCGTCCTGGGCCAATTGGTCAACATCCAGGTGCGCGAGGCCCAGGCCCTCAATTCGTCGTCGCTGAACCCGCGCATCGCCTCCACCCGGTACGACAACCTCCGCGGCGACATCCTGGCCGCCAACGGCGAGGTCCTCGCCCAGTCGGTGAAGGCGCCGAAGGGGTCCGCGTACAAGTACCTGCGCGAGTACCCGGCGGGGCCGCTGTTCGCCCAGATCGTCGGCTACGACTCCCCGTACTACGGGACGAACGGCGTCGAGGCCGAGTACAACCGCTGGCTTCTGCCGCATCCGCACCCGCCCCAGAACCTCGGTCAGATCCTCACACCGCCTCCTCCCACGACGGACTCGGTGACCCTCACCGTCGAGCCCTACCTGCAGGCCTTCGCCCAGCACGAGCTCACGACCGTCCGCTCGGCGAACAAGGACGGTGCCATCGTCGTGCTGAACCCGCACACCGGAGCGGTGCTCGCGATGGCCTCGAGCCCGACGTACACACCCAATCCCCTGGTGTCGCCGAACGTCACAACGGAGAAGAAGGCGGGCCATGTGGACTTCACAGTCCCCGACCACGAGGGCTTCTATCCCGGCGTGCCGCTCGCGACGTTCGATCCCGAGCCGCCGGGGTCCACCTTCAAGGTGGTCACGACGTCGGCCGTCTACAACCTCAAGCCCTCGCTGGACAACTTCAAGTACCCGGTCCACAAGTGCACGAAGCTGCCGGACTCGACAAAGTTGCTCTGCAACGACGCGACAAGTCCCGTCGGCGCCACCCCCTGCGGGGGCACCATCCCCCAGATGCTCCCGCCGTCTTGCGACCCGGGCTATGCGAACCTCGGCCTGGCTCTCGGCGGCACAACGCTGTGGCGCCAAGCGGAGCTGTTCGGGTACAACCAGAAGCCGCCCATCGACCTGCCGGACGTGTCCGCGTCGACGTTCCCCGCGCCCGGCACATTCTCGGTGACAAAGCTCGGGCCCCCCGGCCTCGCGTACTCCGCATTCGGGCAGCAGGACGTGAAGGCGACGGCGCTCCAGCAGGCGATGGTGGCCGCCGCCGTCGCCAACGGCGGCAACCTCATGACGCCCCACGTCCTTTCCGTGATCCGCAACTCCAATGGGCAGGTGGTGAAGCGATACCAGCCGACGGTCTACAAGCACTCGATGAGCGCGTCGGCGGCCGCCCAGGTCAACAGGGACATGCAGTTGGTCGCCACCGCCTCGGACGGGACCGCGTACGGCATCTTCCCGCCGTCGCTCAAGGTCGCAGTCAAGACCGGCACGGCCCAGACCGGTATCCCCAACCCCGCCGCGGACATCCACGACTGGATGATCGGCTTCGCGCCCTACACACATCCCGAGGTCGCGGTGTGCGTCTTGGTGCCGTTCCAGCCGTCGGGGACGTTTGGCGCGACAACCGCAGGCCCCATCATGAGGGCGGTGCTCACCGCAGCGCTCCACCCGCCTCCCGGCCAGTAACGTCCCGCGTGACCCGGAGGGAGGCCGCGTGGAGCTGTTCGTGCTGCCGTTGGGCGACTGCTGCTGCAACTACGAGGTGATCGCGCCCGGGGTGCGAGACGGGAGGCGGACCCACATCCCGGTCAACGCCTACCTCCTGCGGACGGACGAAGAGCGCCTCGTCCTCGTGGACACGGGCATGAGCCGGGTCCACATCGACGATCCCGACGCCACGTGGCGCGGCACCTCGACGGCGGAAGCCCTCATCCCGGTGATGCGCAAGGAGGACAGCCTCCTCTTCCGTCTCGCGCAGCTCGGCTTCGCCCCCCAGGACATCGACTACGTCGTCAACACGCACCTGCACTTCGACCACGCGGGGAACAACGACCTCCTGGCCGGCGCGACCTTCTTCGTCCAGCGCGAGCAGTACGAGCACGCCAGGGGGAACCCGAGCTTCCCCAACCAGTACTGGAACCTCCCGTCCCTGAGCTATGAGCTGCTCGACGGCGACGCCCCGCTCTTCGACGGCATCGAGGTGTGCTACACCCCCGGCCACTGCATCGGCCACCAGTCCCTCGTGGTGGAGCTGGACGAGTCCGGCACCGTGATCGTGTGCGGGGACGCCGTCTACTGCAAGGACAACTTCGACCACGACAGCTGGGGCGGCCAGGCCGATCCCGCCACGGCACGAGAGAGCGCCCTTCGGCTCCGCGAGATCGCCCGCGCACGTGACGGGCTCATGATCTACGGGCACGACCCAGTGCAGTTGCACGAGCTGCGGCTCGCCCCGGGCGCCTCGTACGGCTGAGCGCCGGCCGGGCCGGCTGCCGTCGCAGAAGGCGCGATCTCCGGCTCCGCGCTGAGGGCGCGCGCGACCCCCGCCCCCTGGGCGTCACAGACTCGCTTCACGTCACAGACTCGACCTGGGCTGGCGATCCGGACAATGTCGCCCGGCGCTGTACCCACCCCTCTTGGCCGCCAAACCTGCGCTCACCTGGGGCGACGACGTGCCGTC
>JAJZMN010000001.1 GCA_021850345.1 Actinomycetes bacterium
GGTGCCGAACGCGCTCGTGCGCGACCGCGTGGAGACCCGCTTCCTGCCGCTGATCGCCCAGACCGTCGCGGTGGCAGCCGGTCGGGCGGTCGACGTGCGCCTGGCGGTGGTCAGCCGCGCCCCCAAGGACCCCGACGACGCGGCGGCACCCGGCGGTGGCGCCAGGGACGATCTCGTGCCCGCAGCGCTCCGTGCCCGCCCGGGCGGGCGAGATCCCCAAGCCCCGGCTCACACGACAGCGCACGCAACACCTCGCACAGCGGCACCTCCGGCGTTCGGCACGCCCGGTGCGCCGCGCGCACCGGGCCCGCGTGGGCGCGACGCCGGCGCGGTCTCCCTCGACGACCGTTTCACCTTCGACAGCTTCGTCGCCGCCTCCTCCAACCGCTTGGCGCATGCCGCCGCGCAGGCGGTCGCGGAGACGCCCGGTCGCTCCTACAACCCCCTGTTCATCTACGGCGACTCGGGCCTCGGCAAGACCCACCTCCTCCACGCCATCGGGAACTACGTCCAGGAGAACTTCCATTCGCGCAGGGTCCTCTACGTCACGACCGAGACGTTCATGAACGACTTCGTCGACTCGCTGCGCATGGCGACGACGATGACGTTCAAGCGCCGCTACCGCGAGTGCGACGTCCTGCTGATCGACGACGTGCAATTCATGGAGAACAAGGAGGGTCTCCAAGAGGAGTTCTTCCACACCTACAACGACCTGCACGGTGCAGGGAAGCAGATCGTGCTCACCTCGGACCGCCCGCCCAAGTCCATCGAGACCCTCGAGGATCGTCTGCGCAGCCGGTTCATGTCGGGCCTCATCACCGAGGTGGACCCCCCAGACCTCGAGACCCGGCTCGCCATCTTGCAGAAGAAGGCGGAGGCCGACCACGACGACATCCCCGACGACGTCTTGGGGTTCATCGCGACGCATGTGAAGAACAACATCCGCGAGCTCGAAGGCGCGCTCATCAGGGTCACCGCCTTCGCCAGCCTGAGCCGCGAGCCCATCTCCTTGGACCTCGCCGAGCGCGTGCTCGCCGACATCGTCTCGTCGGTCGAGCCGCGGCGCATCACCCCGCAGATGATCTTGGAGGCCACGGCCGCGAGCTACGGCTTCACCATCGACGCGCTCTGCGGCCCGAGCCGCACGCGCCCGCTCGTCACCGCCCGCCAGGTCGCGATGTACCTCGTGCGGAACCTGACGGACTACAGCTATCCGGCGATCGCCCGTGTCTTCGGGGGACGCGACCACACGACGGTGATCCACGCCGTGGACAAGATCACCACCCACATGAAGGAGCGACGTCAGCTCTACGAGCAGGTCACCGAGCTCACCATCAAGATCCGGAACGGCACGTGAGCCGCTCCCTGCGACGCCGTTGTGGAAAACGCGCTGGAGTGCTGTGGACCGGTGCCCTCCCCCTCCACAGCGGCCCACAGCGCTGCGGCGAAACGCTCGTCGTCGTCCCCCGTCGCCGCGCCGGCCGTGGACATCTGGACGCGCTGGACCAGGGAAGACAGACTCTCGTCCACAATCCCCAGCACTATTACCCTCGTAGGTTCTTCTTCACACCACACATCGAGCTCCCCCGCCCGGTGCTCCGACCACGCACCCCCGGTGCCCACGGAGCCCGGCGAGGGGAGGGGCGGGAAAGGACGACGTCGTGAAGTTCCGGGCCGAACGAGACTTCCTTGCAGAGGTCCTTGTGACCGCGGGCCGAGCCACGGGCGGGCGCGCCGGCGGGTCGGTGGTGCTGTCAGGTCTGCTCCTGCGCTCGACGGGCAACCATCTCGAGGTGACCGGGACGGACCGTGACCTCACCATCCAGGTCGATCACGAGGTGATCGGCATCGACGACGGCACCTGTGTCGTGCCCGCGCGCCTCACCGCCGACGTCGTGCGCTCTCTCGAGCCCGGTGCGGTGACCGTGGAGGCCGAGCACGACAGTGTCGAGATCTCGAGCGCCCGTGCCCGCTTCGCGCTGCGGGGCTTTCCGGCGGTGGAGTACCCCACACTGCCAAAGCCCGGGGAGCCCAAGGTCACGCTGCCCCGGGGGATGCTCGGAGAGGCACTTCGTCAGGTCGTGCGCGCCGCATCCAACGACGACGCCCGGCCGCTTCTGACCGGCGTCCTGCTCGCCAACGAGCCCGGCGGCGTGCGGCTCGTGGCGACCGACTCCTATCGCCTGGCGTTGCGCGACCTGCGCGCGAGCGCATCACTGGGCGACGGTGGCGACGTGCTCGTCCCCGCCCGGGCGCTCGCCGAGCTCCAGCGGCTCTCGACCGGCGCGACGGGAGACGCAGAGACGGACGGCGGCGAGATCGGAGTGTCCATGGGGAGCTCGGAGATCACGTTCACCTGCGGGGAGGTCCGCATCACGACCCGGCTTCTCGAGGGCACCTATCCCGACTACAACCAGCTCATCCCCGACCACTATCCCAACCGCCTGCACGTACGGCCCGCGTCCCTGCTCGCGGCACTCCGACGAGTGCGCCTGTTAGTGCGGGACAACACGACCCCCGTGCGCCTCTCGATGCGTCCGAACGGCGTCGACCTCACCGTCGTCTCACAAGAGGTCGGCGACGCGAGCGAGACGGTCGACGGGGACTTCACGGGCGAGGATCTCGTGATCGCGTTCAACCCGAGCTACCTCATCGACGGCGTCGAGGCGGTGATCGACGACGAGGTCTTCTTGGAGAGCGACACGCCCGCGCGTCCAGCGACGGTGCGTGCGGCAGGACGCGACGACTTCCGGTACCTCTTGATGCCGGTGCGGGTCTCCTGAGCGACGCGTACCCGACCAGGCTCCGGCGCCTCGAGCTGATCGACGTGCGGCCGTTCGCCTCCGCGGTGCTCGAGCCCGACCCCGACGGGGTGACGGTGCTCACCGGTCCGAACGGCTCGGGCAAGACCACGCTGCTCGAAGCCGTCGCCTACCTCGGATCCCAACGCGCGCTGCGCACCGCGGCGCGAGACGTGATGGTGCGGGCAGGGGCTGAACGCGCCATCGTGCGCGCACTGTGCACACGAGAGGGCCGGCCGTTGCTCGTCGAGTCCGAGCTGCTGGCGACCGGCGTGGCACGCACCCAGGTCAATCGTCAGGCCGTGCGTGGGCGCGCCGCGCTCGCACGGGCTCTGCCCGTGAGCATCTTCTCCCCCGACGATCTGGGCATCGTCCAGGGCCCACCTTCTCGTCGTAGAGAGGTCCTCGACGCGACGCTACGGGTCCTCGACGCGACGGCGGCTCAGGACCTCGACGATCTCGAACGCGTGCTCCGCCAGCGTGGCGCGTTGCTGCGTCAGGCAGGAGGACGTCTGTCCACCGAGATCGAGACGACGCTCGACGTGTGGGACGCACGCCTTGCCAGTGCCGGCGGCGCCGTCGCCACCGCGCGCGCGGCGCTCGTGGACCAGCTCGGGCCGTTTGTGGCAGACGCGTACGGCGCGATCGCAGCGGACTCTGCCCGTGAGGCTCGAGAGGGAGGGGTCCGTGAGGCTCGAGAGGGGACCCGCTCGGAGCTGACAGGAGCGCTGGGCACCGACGTCGGGGAAGCACGGGGTCGAGACAGCGTGGCCCTGACCTACCGGCGCTCGTGGGACGGGACGCTCGCCGACGCGCTCGCCGCCAGCCGACGCGACGACGTGCGTCGGGCAACGTCGACGGTCGGACCTCAGCGCGACGACCTCTCGTTCTCGCTCGGCGCGCGCGACGCGCGCGTCGCCGCGTCACAAGGAGAGCAGCGAACGGTCGCCCTGGCGCTGCGCCTGGGTGTCCACCGACTGGTCACCGACCGGGTGGGCGCGCCGCCACTGCTGCTGCTCGACGACGTCTTCTCCGAGCTCGACCCGGTGCGGAGCCTCGCCCTCGTGCGCTACCTGCCACCGGGACAGGCGCTGCTCACGACCGCGGCCGAGCTGCCCGATGGCGTGGAGGTCGCCGCGCGCCTCGACGTGCGGACGCTCGGGGAGCGGCCGTGAACGTGCCGACGCCCCCTCCTCGGCGCGCCCGGGGGCGGCGCGGTCGCCCCGGGATCGATCGAGGTCCCCAGGCCATCGCCGACGCGCTCGACGAGGTGTTGGCCGGCCTCATGCCGCCTCGCTCGCCCTCCGGCCCGCCCGATGGTGACGGCCCGGGGCGCACGGACTCTGTCGGCGCGCCATCGGCCGCCGTGTGGGGCACGGTGTTCTCGCGCTGGGAAGAGCTCGTCGGAGCGTCGCTCGCCCGCCACGCCCGCCCCCTGCGGCTCGAGGCCGGCGTGCTCGTCGTGGCGGTCGACCGCCCACCATGGGCGACCCAGGTGCGCGCGCTTGCCCCCGGGATCCTCGAGCGCCTGGCCGAGCACAGTGGCGAGGAGCTCGAGCGCCTCGACGTGGTGGTGCGCCCCCCGTCGTGATCCTGCACCCCCAGGTGATCCTGCACCCCCCGAGGTGACGCTCGCAGTGGGGCGCGCTCGGCGTCGCCGCCTCGGCGCCGCGCGTCACACGGGCACAGGGCGACCGTTGGATGTTGGACACAGGCAACCCTTGGAGACATGGACAAAGCGATGCTCCGGCCCCGCTGCCGGGTAGACTGAGTCGTCCACACCTAGGCCGTGCGCCCGCCCGACGGCGGCTGCGCGCGGCTGTCGGATCGAGCAGGTCGAAGGAGCGCGCCCGTGGGGCGAGAGGAGGAGGTACACCGTGGCCGGTGACGGCGCGTCGTACAACGCCGGAGACATCACCGTCCTCGAGGGCCTCGAGCCGGTCCGCAAGCGACCGGGCATGTACATCGGCTCCACCGGCCCGACCGGTCTCCACCACCTCATCACCGAAGTGGTGGACAACGCGGTCGACGAGGCGATGGCGGGACGCGCCTCGCGCATCGACGTGACCCTTCTCGCCGACGGCGGCTGCCGGGTGCAGGACGACGGCGCGGGGATCCCCGTCGAGCCGCACCCCCAGTACCCCGACCGCTCTGCGGCCGAGATCGTGCTCACCACGTTGCACGCCGGGGCCAAGTTCGGCGGCGAAGGTTACAAGGTGTCAGGCGGCCTGCACGGCGTCGGCGTCTCGGTCGTGAACGCCCTTTCCACCCGGCTGGTGCTCGAGATCGATCGTGGAGGCAACCATCACGTCCTCGAGTTCATAAACGGCGGCGAGCGGAAGGGCCCGCTCGAGGTCACCGGGCCCGCGCCGCGCGGGCGGACGGGTACCACCGTCTCGTTCTGGCCGGATCCCGCCATCTTCGAGGAGACCGAGTTCCGCGCCCAGACGGTGACCGAGCGCTTGCAGGTCATGGCCTTTTTGAACCGCGGCCTCGACATCCGCTTCACCGACGAGCGGCCTGGACAACAAAAACGTGAGAACTTCCGCTACAACGGCGGCATCGTCGACTACGTCCGGCACCTGAACGCGTCGAAGGAGTCGCTCTTCCGCAAGGTGGCGAGCTACAACCAGTCCGAGGACAACCAGGAGGTCGACGTCGCCCTCCAGTGGAACACCGGCTTTCACGAAGGGATCTTCTCGTTCGCGAACGGCATCTCCACGATCGAGGGCGGCATGCACGAAGAGGGGTTCAAAAAGGCCCTCACGAACGTCGTGAACCGCTATGCGCGCTCGCGAAACCTCTTGAAGGAGAAGGACGAGAACCTCGACGGCAAGGACATCCGCGAGGGCATCACCGCAATCGTCTCGGTCCGCCTGAAAGAGCCGCAGTTCGAGGGTCAGACCAAAGCCAAGCTCGGAAACGTCTCGGTCCGCTCGCTGGTGGAGCGAGCGACGAACGAGAAGCTCACCGAGTGGTTCGAGGAGAACCCCACGGAGGCCAACCAGGTCGTGAAGAAGGCGCTGGTGGCGCAGCGCGCACGCCTCGCGGCGCAGCACGCCCGTGACCTCACGCGACGCAAGTCCGGCCTCGACGGCGCGGGGCTGCCAGGCAAGCTCATCGACTGCTCGTCCCGAGACCGCCGGGAGTGCGAGCTGTTCATCGTGGAGGGGAACTCTGCGGGCAGCTCTGCCAAGGACGCCCGCGACCCCCGGACCCAGGCGATCCTGCCCATCCGGGGCAAGATCTTGAACGTCGAGCGCGCCCGTGTCGACAAGATGCTGAAGAACGCCGAGATCCAGGCGCTCATCGCTGCCATCGGCGCCGGGCTGGCGGAGGACTTCGACGTCGCGAAGATCCGCTACCACAAGGTGATCGTGCTCGCCGACGCGGATGTCGACGGCAGTCACATCCGCACGCTCCTGCTCACCTTCTTCTTCCGCCAGATGAAGGCGCTGGTCGAAGGTGGCTTCGTCTACGTCGCCCAGCCGCCGCTCTACTCGACGCTCGTCGGCAAGGAGAAGGTCTATTTGAAAGACGACACCGCCAAGGACGCGTTCTTGGCGGAGCATCCCGAACATCGCCACGACTTCCAACGCCTGAAGGGGCTGGGCGAGATGGACTTCCACGAGCTGCGTGAGACGACGATCGATCCGACCAAGCGGTCGTTGCTCCAGATCAGCGTCGAGCAGGCCGCGCTCGCCGACGACGTCTGCTCGGTGCTCATGGGCGACGACGTCGAGCTGCGCCGCCACTTCATCCAGACCAACGCGAAGGACGTTCGCTTCCTCGACATCTGAGGACGCACACCCCCCACATGGCGAGACGCTCTCTTGGAACAGGCGCCGGCACGAACGGCAACGACACCGGCGCGCCGTCCGACGGCGACGACGCAGTCCTCGGGTTCATCGAGCCCATCGAGATCCAAGAGGAGATGGAGCGATCGTTCCTCGAGTACTCCATGTCGGTCATCGTGTCGCGGGCGCTCCCCGACGTGCGCGACGGCTTGAAGCCGGTACACCGGCGGATCCTCTACTCGATGTTCGACCAGAACCTCCGTCCCGACCGCCCGCACGTGAAGTGCGCAGCGGTCGTGGGCGAGGTCATGGGGACCTACCACCCCCACGGTGACAGCGCGATCTACGACGCGCTCGTCCGCATGGTGCAGGACTTCTCCATGCGCCACCCGCTCATCGACGGTCACGGCAGCTTCGGCGGCCCCGGGCCCGAAGAGGGACCTGCTGCCATGCGCTACACGGAGTGCCGGCTCCAGTCGCTCGCGCTCGATCTCATGGCAGGCATCGACGAGGAGACGGTCGACTTCGCGCCGAACTACTCCAACAGCGCCGAGGAGCCGGTCGTGCTCCCGGCGCGCTTCCCGAACCTGCTCGTGAACGGCTCGCAGGGCATCGCGGTCGGCATGGCGACGAACATCCCGCCGCACAACATGCGCGAGGTGATCGACGCCACGGTCCACCTCCTCGAGCACCCCGAGGCGGGGCCCGACGACCTCATGCAGTTCGTGAAGGGTCCCGACTTCCCGACGGGGGCGCAGATCCTCGGGCGGCAGGGCATTCTCGACGCCTACCGCACCGGTCGCGGATCGGTGAAGATGCGCGCGGTCGCCGAGATCGAAGAGGGCCGCGACGCCACCCGCATCGTCGTCACCGAGCTGCCCTACCAGACGTCGGTCCCCGTCATCCACCAAAAGATCGACGACCTGGTGCGTGCCGGCGACATCGACGGCATTGCAGAGGTGCTCGACTCCTCGGCGGGACGCCAGACGCGCCTCGTCATCCGCTTGAAGCGCGACGCGAACGCGAACGTCGTCCTGAACAAGCTCTACAAGCACACGCCGCTGCAGACGAACTTCGGCGTGAACATGCTCGCCCTCGTCGACGGCGTTCCCCGGACCTTGAACCTTGCACAGGCGCTGACGCACTACGTCGCCCACCAGATCGAAGTCGTCCGTCGACGCTCCGAGTTCCGGCTGCGCAAGGCACAGGCGCGCGCGCACATCGTGGAGGGCCTGCTCCGCGCGATCGACATGCTGGACGCGGTCATCGCGGCGATCCGGGCGTCCGACGACCGTGGGGCGGCCCGCGCCGCCCTCATGGCCGATCCGTTCGGCTTCAGCGAGGAGCAGGCGAACCACATCTTGGACATGACGCTCGGCAGGCTCACCCGGCTCGGGCGCTCCGAGCTCGAAGAGGAGATGGCCCAGCTGCGTCAGACCATCGCAGAGCTCGAGTCGATCCTCGCCGACCCCGCCAGGCTGCGCGGAGTGATCGCGTCGGAGATGACCGCGATCAAGGAGAAGTTCGCCGACGAGCGCCGCACCCTCATCACCCACGACCCGGGCGAGCTGGGTGTCGAGGACCTGGTCGCCGACGAGGAGATCGTGGTGACCACGACCGCCGCGGGCTACGTGAAGTCGGTGTCGGCGGACGCCTTCCGCACCCAGGGTCGCGGTGGGCGCGGGGTGCAGGGCGCGCGCCTGAAAGAGGAGGATCTCGTCACCAACGTCGTGCACACGACGACGCTCTCCTACCTGCTCTTGTTCTCCAACCGCGGCCGTGTCTACCGGCTGCGCGGCCACGAGATCCCGATGAAGGAGCGCACCGCGCGCGGGACTGCGCTCGTGAACCTGCTGCCGCTCGAGACCGGCGAGACCATCCAGGCGGTCATCGAGACGAGGGACTTCCCCACCGACCACTACCTCGTGTTCGCGACCGCGCGCGGCCAGGTGAAGAAGACGCCGTTCAGCGACTACGACAAGTCGCGGCGGGAGGGCTTCATCGCCATCAACCTGCGGGACGGCGACGAGCTCGTCCGGGTGGTGACGACCACCGGCGGGGACGACCTGTTCGTGGTGACGAGCAGCGGGATGACCATCCGCTTCTCAGAAGACGACGTCCGCCCGATGGGACGCGACGCGGCCGGGGTGCGCGGCATCCGGTTGCGCGACGGCGACGAGGTGGTGTCCTTGGACGTCGCGCGAGATGACGCCGACATCCTTCTCGTCACCGACGCCGGTTATGGCAAGCGGACCAAGATCGAACGGTTCAATCGCCAGGCACGTGGCGGCCAGGGGGTGCGCGGCATCCGGCTCACCGCGAAACGCGGGCGGGTCGTCGCGGCGTTCATGGTGGGGCTCGACGAGGAGATCCTGCTCGTGTCGAGTGGTGGCGTCGTGATCCGCACCTCGGTACGCGAGATCGCGTCCCAAGGGCGAGACGCGACCGGGGTGCGCGTCATGAACCTGGACGACGGTCAGTCTGTCGCGGCGGTTGCCCCCGTCGCCGGGAGCGAGTGAAGGCTCGCACCAGGAGCGCTCGCCATGCTCGCGCGTCGAGGCGGGCGAGCATGGCGGCACGCGGCTCAGTGCGCGGGACGGATCGTGAAGCGGTAGGGCGCCGTCGCGGGCGCGGTCGGGGGGAGCTGGCCCGCGGCCGAGGTCACCGAGAGACGACCCGAAGTGGCGCCCACCTCCACCACGAGCGTGGTGGTCGCCGGGAAGGACTTCTGGCTCCCCGCGCCGAGCGCGCCCTCGTAGGTCGGCGACGACGATGTGGCCGGCGTCACGTCGATCCAGCACGGACCCCCCACAGCACGTACGGTCACGAGGAACTTCGGGGCGCCGGCGTCGACGACCGCACTCGTCGACGACGTCTCGAGCACGCGAAGTGCTGCGCTCGTCCGGTCCGACGTGTGCGACGCCGTGGCGCCGGCAGTGGCACCCTTCGCCGGTGAGGCGGCGGCCGTGCCACCGCCGGCGGTCGTCGGTCGTGACGCAGGTCCATGGGCGGCGAGGGAGGTGGAAGCCTTGGTGAGGCCGATCCGCTGGAGCCAGGACGGGTGCAGGCGGTCGATGGCGAGGATCGCCGCGCCGGCGATGACCGCCAGCGAGACGACCATGATCGCAGCTTGGAGGGCGGCGGGGACGTGACGCCGCCGTCGCACGATCTGTGTGCTGCGCGCCCGGACCGCTGGCGCCATCCCGGTGTCGGAGAACGCGTCTGCCACCCACGAGCCGGCCACCCACGAGCCGGCCATCCACGGGCCGGCCATCCACGGGCCGGCGGCGTCGTAGCCCCCGGGTGGCGGCGCGATGCGTGAGATCGCCGACGTCGGCGTTGTCGCGCCATCGAGGGCGGCGGTGTGGCCGGGGGATGCCGGCGCTCGGGGGGTCTCTTCGACGCGCCCGGTTGGCTCTTCGACGCGCCCGGCGGGCTCGGGCGAGACAGCTCCCGCAGGGCTTGGTGCCGAATTGCCCTGCGAGAACGCGGGGAACGCAGCCGTCGGCCCTGTCTCGAGGCGGGCGGGACCCTCGGGCACCGGAGCGCCGAAAAGCCGGTGCTGCCCGCCGCGCGTCGGCCAGTCCTCGAGGATGGCCAGCGCGAAACGGTCGCCGGGAAGCCCGAGGAAGTCGGCGTACCGACGCACGGTCTTGAGCGTCGAGAGCCCGTCTCGTTCGGTGAGCTGGCCCGTCTCCGCCGCTCGCAGCAGGCCCTCTGGGACGCCGATGCGCTCGCTCACGTCGCGAAGCGACAGGCCTTGGCGCGTGCGCGCGCGGTACAGCAGGCGCCCGACGTCGGCGACGGTGAACCCGAGGACCGTCCCGGTCGCGTCGGACGGGTCGACAGATTTCCTCGCACGATCCGTCCGTAGCAACCCGGCACCTTTCTCCTCACGCGCAGCCGCCGGTCGGCGGATCTCCGCCCGCCTCGTCGCTTCTCACGTCGTCGCTTCTCGTGAGGTGTGCTACCCATTGGAGAGCGATTTCAACCCCATGTCACTTTCCACTTCATGGGGGGTGCGCGCCCGTCCGAGCGCGCGACGGCTCGTCTCGTCGACAGCGCGCGGGAGGTGGCGCGGTGCGACGGATAATGGCGTGGCGGGGCGGGCACGCGCTGGCTCGCGGACCGCGGCGAGGAGCACGCGCCCATGAGCATCGAGATCCCGCTGGCGTTGGCGGCGAGCGTCTGCACGGCAAGCGCGTCGGTGCTCATGCGCGCGGCGGCGGCACCCGCACCCGGCGAGCTGCGGCTCCGCGTCGGCCTCGTGCCCTACCTCCTGCGGCGCCCGCAGTGGTTCGGCGGGGTGTGCTGCATGATCGGCGGCTTCGGCTTCCAGATCGCCGCGCTGCACTTCGGCGAGCTGGCGCTCGTCCAGCCGGTCATCGCGTCCGAGATGCTCTTCGTCTTCGGCTACCTCGCGCTGCGTGAGCGCGGCCGTGTCCACCTGCGCGACTGGGTTGCTGCGGGCGGGATGGCCGTCTCCCTTGGCGCCTTCTTGTACGTGGCCGACCCGTCTGGGGGCTCGGCGGCCAACGCCACCAGCGAGTCGTGGGGCTGGGCGGGGGGCGTGATCGCCCTCAGCGCTTCGGTCGCGGTGGCACTGTCGCTCGTGCGAGGCCGCGGCGGGCGAGTGCCCACGGCGGGTCGGCGCGCCGCGATGCTCGGCATCGCCGCCGGCGTGACGTGGGGGTTCGTGGCTGCGGTCGTGAAGGAGCTGAGCTCGCACCTGGGGCAAGGGGCGGGCGTGGTCTTCAGCGGCTGGTCGCCCTACGTCCTGGTCGTCGTCGGAGCGCTCGGCACCTACCTCGCGTCGAACGCGTTCCAGGCCGGGCCCCTCGCGGCATCCCAGCCGGCGCTCACGATGATGGAGCCGCTGGTGGCGAGCCTCCTCGGTATCACGCTCTTCGGCGAGCACGTGCGTCACAGCGCACCGGACCTCTTGGGCGAAGCAGCGCTGCTGGTCGTCCTCGTCGTGAGCGTGGTCTTGCTGTGCCGGAGCCCGCTCGTGGCCCTCGACGTCCACGGGCGCGCGCGACCAGAGGCTGGTTCGTTTCGCATCCGTCGTGACGTCGAGCGTGACGTCGAGCGTGACGTCGAGCGTGACGTCGAGCGTGACGTCGGACCTGCTCATCGGTAATTTAGACGAGTTCTATTCCGTCCTTCGTGATCTCTTAGGAAGTCCCGGTCTACTGGACGAGAGCAAGAGGGCAGAGCAAGAGGGCATAGCCTCCGAGGGCAGGGGGCGCGAGATCGTGGACGAGGAGACGACCATGAGCGACGGGATTGGCAACGAGCCGATGCCCGAAGAGCGCGGCACCGCATCGGGTGCAGGCGCCACCCCCCAAGAGCCGGGCTGGGCAGGCGCCACTCCCGACGCGGCCGGATCGAGGGGTGAAGGGAGGACGAGCCACGGTGCGCCGTGGTGGCACGAGCCTCACGCCAGCCCCGGGCAGTGGGCAGGCTACGGGGACCAGGGTCACGGTGCCCCGGGCGGCTACGACCCCCGGGGCTACGGGGACCAGGGTCACGGCGGCTACGGCCCTGGCCAGCACTGGCAGCACGCACAGGGCGCAGGCGGTGCGTGGGGCTGGGCAGGATCGGGCGGTTGGAGCGGCCCCCCCTCGGGTGGCGGCCCTCGCGCCGCGGCGAGCGGCCCGCGCCGTGCACTCGCCGCGGGCGCGGCGGGCCTCGTGGCGCTCGCTGCGGTCGCCGTCGGCATCGGGATCGGCTACGACGTCTGGAGCGCCAACACGGCGCCGAGCGCGGACGTCACGCCGCACGCGACATCGGGCATCACAGGGCGCACGGTGCCGACAGGTGTGACACCGGCGACATCGTCGGGGAAGACGACGGCGGCCACCGGCTCCCCGTCGAACCTCTCCGCGATCGCCAAGAAGGTGACGCCCGGTCTCGTCGACGTGAACACCGTGCTCGGCTATGCCCGCGAGGAGGCGGCGGGGACCGGCATGGTCCTCACCCCCACAGGCAAGGTCCTCACCAACAACCACGTCATCGAGGGCTCGACCAGCATCAGCGTGACCGACCTCGGCAACGGCAAGACCTATAGCGCGAGCGTCGTCGGCTACGACAAGACACAGGACGTCGCGGTGATCCAGCTGAAGGGCGCGTCGGGGCTGACCACGGTCAAGACCGGGAACTCGGCGAACGTGCGCGTCGGCGAGCCGGTGGTCGGCATCGGCAACGCGGGCGGGACCGGCGGAGCACCGAGCGTCGCCGGCGGCTCGGTGACGGCGTTGAACCAGGCGATCACAGCGAGCGACCAGGGCACCCTGGGGACCACCGTGGAGCACCTGACGGGGCTCATCGAGAGCGACTGCGACATCCAGCCCGGCGACTCGGGCGGGCCGCTCGTGAACACGACAGGCGTCGTCCTCGGCATGGACACGGCGGCGTCCGCCGCGCAGGGCTTCAGCTTCTCCGGGGCCTCGACAGGCCAGGGGTACTCGATCCCGATCAATACCGCGACGTCGATCGCCAAGCAGATCATCGCGGGCAAGGCGTCGGCCGTCGTCCACATCGGCGGGACCGGCTTCCTCGGCGTCTACGTCTCCACAGCGTCGTCCAGGGGCGCGAACGGGTTCGGCGGCTTGGGGTCCCGAGGGCTGACAGCGACACCAGCGACATTCACATCGAGCACAACAGCGCCGGCGACGACCGCCAAGGGCGCGTACGTGACAGCGGTCATCGGCGGGACGCCGGCGCAGGCGGCCGGGCTCGCCAAGGGCGACGTCATCACGGCGGTCGGCGGGACAGCGGTCACCTCGGCCAGCGCGGTCACCAAGATCATGATGCAGTACCACCCCGGTGACAAGGTGCGCGTGGCCTGGACTGCGCCCACAGGCGCCCCGCACGCCGCCACAGTCACGCTCGGATCGGGGCCGGCCGACTGAGCCACCGGCCGGCCGAGCGATCGAGCGACCGGGTGCACGGTGACCGACGTGGCGAGGCGGCCGCACGAGACGATCGGAGGAGTGGACGAATGAACGCCGGAGAACGTGACGTGACGACGACGTGACGGCGCGGCCGGTCATCATCGGGAGCGAACGCAGCGACGTCGGGTTGCCCGCGGGCATGGCGATCCTGCGTGCGGGCGGACGGGCGATCGACGCCGTCGAGGCCGCGCTGCGCGAGTGCGAGGACAACGAGGCCGACCACTACGTGGGCACCGGCGGGCTGCCGAACGCACGAGGGGAGGTCCAGCTCGACGCGTCCATCATGGTGGGGTCGACGCGCGCCTTCGGTGCCGTGGGCGCGCTGCGTGACTTCCCCCACCCCATCTCGATCGCGAGGGCCGTGCTCGAGCGCCTCCCCCAGCACTGCCTACTCGTGGGCGAGGGTGCCGAGACCTTCGCCCAGGAGTGCGGGTTCGCACGGGCCGAGCTGCTCACCGACGAGGCCCGCCGGCTCTACCTCGACGCGCTCGGCGCCCAGGATGCCGTCGAGGGCGAGCATACCGAGGCCTCCCCGGGCGACCGCCGCTACCGGGAGACCGCCCGGGCGCTCATGCAGCGTCTCGCCCCGCATGACGGCCCGTGGGGCACCATCAACGTGCTCGCGCTCGATGCCGCGGGCGAGCTGTGTGTCGGCGTGTCGACGAGCGGCTATCCGTGGAAGTACCCCGGGCGCGTCGGCGACTCGGCGCTGCCAGGTGCGGGGAACTACTGCGATCTTCGCTACGGCGGCGCGGCCTGCACGGGGCGTGGCGAGATGGCCATGCGGGTGTGCGGGGCGCGCGAGATCGTCGATCTCCTCGCGGCGGGCGCCACACCCGAGTGCGCGTGCGCCGAGATGCTGGCCGACGCCCGCTCGCTGCCAGACGAGTTCGCGGCCGAGCTGCGTGCCCTCGCGCTCACCCCCGACGGCCGCCACGGGGGCGCCGCGGGCAAGGAGGGCTCGGTCTACGCGCTCATGACGGCCGGGCACAGCGCGCCCGAGATCCGGCCTCGACGCCTCGTGTCGTGACCGGCCTCGTCTCCTCGTCTCCTCGTCTCGTCGTCTCCTCGTCTCCTCCGACGAACTGGTGATGTGCATGGGGCTCTTCGACGGCTGGCGCCGTTCAGGCGAGCCAGACGAGCGCGGCGACGAACGCGCCGTAGGCCGCGATGATGAGCCATCCAGCGGTGCGCCCGAGGCCACGTGAGGCGTAGGCGAGACCGACCACCACCGCCGTGAGCCCGCCGTACCACACCACCACGAGCGTCTCGAGACCGGACCGGTGACCGGTGCCGAGAAGGACGGCTGGGAGCAGTAGCCCCGCCGCGACGTTCAGAGCGTTGGAGTTGAAGGCCGTGCTCAACATCGCCGTGCCTCGGCCGCGTCGCGCCCAGTAGATGGCCGCCACCATGTTCGGCAGGCTCGTCGCTGCGGCGAGCACGAGAGCGCCGATGACGATGCCGGGCACTCCGAGCCGGATCCCGAGGCTCGAGGCACTGCGCTCCATGGTCACGCTGGCCGCGACGACGACGGCGAGGAAGACGACGGCGACGAGCGCGTCTCGGGGCCGTCCGCGGCGCGGATGGATCACGGCGGCGAGCTCGAGCTCTTCTTCCCACAGCGCGCGTGTGAGCCAGCGCCGCCAGGTCGAGGCCCGGGCCCATCGCCGCCACCAGCTCGTGCGGTCGAAGGCGGCGACCGCCGCGTAGGGGACGAGCGCTACGAGCACGAGGAGGAGGCCGACCGCCGCCGTCACGAGCCCGGCCACCATCACGGTGCAGGCGAGCGCCACCCAGAGCGCGAGCACGCCTTCGAGCACGACGACCCTGCGGTGCAGGGCGACGGCCCCGGCAACGACGCTGCCGACACCGAGGAGCGCGGCGAGATTGAAGACGTTGGACCCGATGACCACCCCGGCGCCCACTGCACCTCGGTGCGCCGTGAGCGCGCTCACCGACGAGGTGATCTCGGGTGCATCCGCGGCCAGCGCGGAGACGAGCCCGAGGAGCGCTTCTGACGCACCGAGGCGGCTCCCGACCCGCTCGATGCGCGACACGACGATCCAGCTCGCCCCCAAGGTCACCGCCGCGCCGGCGAAGAAG
>JAJZMN010000224.1:0-13117 GCA_021850345.1 Actinomycetes bacterium
ACGAAGGACCGCTCGTAGACCCCTTGTAGGCTCCGCGGCATGCCCGGATCGCTGCTCGGCAATCGCGTCCTGCGGGTGGAGGATCCGGATCTCCTCACCGGACGAGGGACCTTCGTCGGAAACCTGAAGATCCCGGGTTGCCTCACCGCCGCCTTCGTCCGCTCGCCGTACGCGCATGCCCGCGTGCGGTCGGTGGACATCGCTGCCGCTGTCGCGTCACCCGGGGTCGTCGCGGCCTATACCGCCGCCGACCTCGATCTGCCCGCGCTCGGGGGGTTCTTCGTGCTCAACGAGGCGTGCGCGCGGCCACCGCTCGCCACGGACAAGGTTCGTTTCGTGGGCGACGCGGTTGCCGTGGTGGTGGCCGAGACCGAGTCGGCCGCCGTCGACGCTGCGGAGCTGGTCGTCGCCGAGTACGAACCGCTCGAGGCCGTGGTCGACCCGGTGCGAGCCGTCATGCCGGGCGCGCCGTTGCAGTTCGAGGCGCTCGGCACCAATGTCGTGGCCGGGTACTCGGCGCCGGGCGAACCCGATCCCTTCGCAGGAGCGGTCACCGTGGTGCGCGCGCAGCTCGAGAACCAACGGGTCGCGGTGGTGCCGATGGAGGCGGACGCGATCGCCGCGGTGCCGGAGGACGACGGCGAGGGACACGAGCTGACCGTCTACGTGTCCACGCAGATGCCGCACGGCTTCTGGCGGGGCGCCGCCTCCGCCTTCGGGATCGAACAGGACGCCCTGCGCGTGGTTGCGCCCCACGTCGGCGGCGCCTTCGGCAGCAAGGTCGGGGTCGGCGCGGAGCACGCGACCGTGATCGCCGCGGCTCGCCGGCTCGGCCGCCCGGTGCGCTGGGTGCAGACCCGCGCGGAAGCGTTCATGGGCATGCCCGACGGCCGCGGGCAGGTGCAATGGGTGGAGCTCGGCTTCGACGCCGACCACCGGATCACGGGGATGCACTGCCGCGTGCTCGGCGACGCCGGGGCCTACGCCGGGTTCGGCGGGGCGCTCGGGCTCGGACCCACCAGGATGATGGCAGAGGGCGTCTACCGGATCCCGGTCATCCGCTACGAGGCGGCGGCGGTGGTCACGAACACCACGCCGATGGGCGCCTTCCGGGGTGCGGGCCGTCCGGAGGCGGCCGAGCTCCTCGAGCGGATGATGGACCTCTCCGCAGCCGAGCTGGGCGTGGACCCCGTCGAGCTGCGTCGCATCAACCTCCGGCCCGCCTTCTCCTCACCGGTGACGACCGCCGTCGGCACCACCTACGACACCGGCGACTACGAGACGGCGCTCGCCCGAGCGCTCGAGCTCGCCGGCTACGACGCCTTGCGCGAAGAGCAGGCGTCCCGGCGCCAGCGAGGCGACACCGTCCAGCTCGGGATCGGCATCGGCGCCTACGTGGAGGTGACCGGCGGCGGCTCCGAGCTGGGCGCGGTGGAGGTGCACGAGGACGGAAGCGCGACGGTCCGCGTTGGCACCTCCTCCCACGGCCAGGGCCATGCGACGGCCTTCTCGGCGATCGTGTCCGAGACCCTCGGCATTCCGCTCGAGCGGGTCCGCTTCGTGCAGTCCGACACGGCGGCGGTTCCCCGTGGAGGAGGCACCGGTGGCTCCCGGTCGCTCCAGATCGGTGGGAGCGCCGTGCTTCGCGCCGCCGAGGAGGTGCTCGCCCAGGCGCGCTCGCTCGCTGCAGAAGAGCTCGAGGCTGCTCCCGACGACGTGGTCGTCTTCGAGGGGATCGGGATCGGCGTTGCCGGCGTCCCCTCGAAGGCGCTCGAGTGGGGCGAGCTCGCCCGCCTCGCCGCTCGGTCAGGTCCTCGCGCCGGCGACGGCCGCGCACCGGAGCGGCCGAAGGGCCTCGGCCCGCTCGGCGCGGCCCTCGACTTCGACGAGTCGGACTCGACGTTCCCCTTCGGAGCCCATGTCTCGGTCGTCGAGGTCGACATTGAGACCGGTAAGGTCCGGCCGCTCCGCCACGTCGCGGTCGATGACTGCGGCCGGATCGTCAACCCGCTCCTCGTGACCGGGCAGCAGCACGGCGGGATCGCACAGGGTCTCGCGCAGGCGCTCTTCGAAGAGAAGCTGTACGACGAGACGGGCAACCCCGTGACCGCCAGCCTCGCCGACTACGAGATGCCGAGCGCAGCGGAGCTCCTGTCCTTCGAGGCGACCAACACCGAGACGCCCACCGCCCTCAACCCGCTCGGGGCCAAGGGGATCGGCGAGTCCGGCACGATCGGTTCGACGCCTGCGGTGCACAACGCGGTGGTCGACGCGCTCTCGCACCTCGGGATCCGACACGTCGCGATGCCCTGCACTCCCGAGCGCGTCTGGCGCGCGATCGAGGCGGCGAGGGCCGGGTCGCCAGACGCCGTAGGAGGGGGGCGGGCACTCTGGAACGACCCCCCGGGGGTCTTCGGCACGCTCCCGCTCTACGACGAGACCGCACAGCCCGAGGCGGCCGGCGCCGACATCTGATCGGGGCGCTGGTGAATGGCCGGTCTCGGTGAATGGCCGGTCTCGATGAATGGCCGGTCCCGATGAATGGCCGGTCCGATGACGGGTCGGTCCCCGGCGTGGTGACAGCAGGTCCGTACGCTTTGTCCTCGTGGGATGGCGCGGATCCATGGCGGCGTGGCGCGCGAGCGCCATCGCGGTGCTCGGGCCATGGCTCGCGCTCGTCGTGGTCGCGCTCGCGTGCAGTGTCGCGGCCGCACGCGTCGGCGCCCCGTTCCTGCATGGCGGGCCGTGGGCATGGCTCGGCGACGCGGAGCTCGTCGCCGACGCCCTGGCCGCGCTCGCATGCCTCGGGGTCCCTGCAGCGATCCGGCGAGAGCTGGTGAGGCGGTCGGGGATCGACGATGTCGACGCGATGTCTGGAGCCGAGTTCGAGGCGCGGCTCGCGATCTTGTTCGCCGACCTCGGCTACGGGGTGACCGCTACCGGCGCGCGGGGGGACTTCGGGGCGGACCTCGTCCTCGACGGCAGCGGCGGGCGGCTGGTGGTGCAGGCGAAGCGCTATGTGGGCACGGTGGGGATCGAGGCGGTGCAGCAGGTGATCGGGGCCACCCGGTACTACGAAGCCGGCCGGGCCATCGTCGTGACCAATTCCACGTGCACGCCCGCGGCCGCCGAGCTCGCGACGGCTCACGAAGTCGAGCTCGTCGAGCGCGAGGCGCTCGTCGGCCTGCTGGCCGCACACCCCGTCGGGGAGGTCCGCTCGGGCGCGCTGTCGCTGCTCGGGCGCGAGGTCGCGGGTGGCGTCACGCTCCTGTGCTTCGCGGTCGGCCGGCTCCTCGGGGTGGCGCGATGGAGCATGCGACTGGTGCTCCGTGTGCCGTTCGTGCTGCGGCGGTCTCGCCGCTGAGCGCTCCAGCGGCTCCGGAGATCCCGAGGCTGACGGCGCGAGAGCGGATTATTGTCCCTGCACGTCACCTGCCACCTCCGCGTGACAAGGCGCGTGTAGCCTCTCCGTGTCGGCACGCCTCCGGCAAGAGCGCGGGAGGAGCGGATGAGCGGGCTGTCCTCGTGGCGCCGTAGTCGGAACCGTGCCCTCTCGCTCTCGGTGCTCCTGCATGACCGGGCGAAGGGCCATCGGCACCGGTGGTACGGCGCGGTGGTCATCTGAGGGCGTGACGGTGACGACCGGCGCGCCGGACCTGGCGTCTGTGGTACGCGCCCTCTCGGACGCAAGCGTCCAGTTCGTGGTCGTTGGGGAACCCGTTGCGGGACAACCGGTGCGCCTCGTGGTCTCCCGGCACCCGACGAACCTCGACGCGCTCGGCCGCGCCCTCGACCGGCTGGACGCGGTGATGCGCAGACAGGAGCGTTCTCCCGCCGGAGAACCCGAAGAAGCCGAAGAAGGCGAAGAAGCCGAAGCCGAAGAAGCCGGAGAGCAGGGCGGTCCACGCCGCGCGGTCGACCCCATGGGGACCATCGCCGTGCGCACGTCCGCCGGTGACGTCGACCTCGTGTTCGGCGGTGCGACGCGGTCCCTCTACGCGGAGGCGGCGGACCGAGCCGAGGAGCGGGAGGTGGAGGGCCTGCGGGTGCGGTGGATCGGCGAGGTCCCAGCGGTCGAGCCGGCGCCCCGGGCGACAAGCCGGATGGTCGGCCGGCGGCTCCTTTCGTTGGCCGAGGAGCTCGCGCACCTCATGGAGCACCGCGACGGGGGTTCGAAGCCTTCGACACCGCTGCCCGAACGCGAGACACCGCCCGGCTGACCGGGCGGTGTCTCGGCGTGCGTTCGTCCAGACGGCACCACGCCGTCGGCGAGCTCAGCGGCGGGCGGTGCGCTTCGCGGCCCGCTTGGCGGTGGTCTTCTTCGCAGTGCTCCGCTTGGCTGCCGTGGCCCGCTTCGTCGCCCTCTTGGCGGTCGCCGCCCGCTTTGCGGGGGCCCGCTTCGTCGCGCGCTTTGCGGTCGCCGCCCGCTTTGCGGGGGCCCGCTTCGTCGTCCTCTTGGTCGCAGGACGCGTCGTCGCCCTCTTGGCGGTCCTCTTCGCCGCCGCACGCTTGGTCGTCGCCTTCTTCCCCGCGGCCTTCCTTGCCGGCACCGCCTTGGCAGCCGACGACTCCGCGCGGCGCTCAGCGGCTTGCTTCGCGAGGAGGTCCGGCGACGTGGGGTAGACCCCGCTCGCCAGTCGGGGCGCCTGGCTCGGCGCCATCACCGTCTCCTTGAAGGCCTTCATCGGGCTCACCCGCACCCGCTTGGACGCCTTGATCCGGATCGCCTCCCCGGTGCGCGGGTTGCGACCCATGCGGGCGGCCCGCTCGACCTTCGCGAACTTGGCGAAGCCTTGGATCGTCACCGCCTCTCCCTTGGCGACGACGGCCGTGATGACGTCGGTCACGCCGGAGAGCACCGACTCGACGTTTTTCACGTCGCTTGCCGTGTGCGCGGCGACCGCCCGAATGAGCTCACGACGGTTCATGGGCTCCGTCCTTTCGTTTGTTTCAAGAATCAGCTCACGATGGCTGTGGACACGATACAGGGACAGCCCCAAAGATCAAGGTAATTCATTGGAAGTCGTTGTGGCCGCGCCACGTTCGTGCGCGCCGCCTCTCCCGCTTCGCCTGCGGGACGCGGTCAGTTGAACCGGCCGGGAGCCGCCGGCGCCGCGCCGAGCGCGTCATCCGCGAGGGCCGCGGGCGCCTCGGCGAGGATCTCGACTCCGGGCACCGACACCCGCAACGCGGCGACAACGCCGTTGGAGGTGTCCACGCAGTACTCGGGCGGCAGGCGGAAGCCCTTCGCCCCGGGGCCACCCAGGTAGAGGTGCACCGGCACGTCGCCGTGGTGGGCGGCCAGGACCTCCTTCAGCGAGTCGAGCACCGAGGTGCTCATCGAGCCCATGGGCAGGCGGATGCGCAGCGGCTCGGACGCCGACGCCGGACCGCCGCCGAACACGGAGATGTCCCAGGCGATGAGCTTCGCCGCGTCGTCCCGCCTGTCGACTCTCGCTTTGACCGTCACCACCGAGTCGTCGGCGATGACGGCCGCGTACTGAGCCATCGTCTTGGGGAAGACGGTCACCTCGATCGCGGACTCGAGGTCCTCGAGGGTGAAGACCGCCATCTGCTCGCCGCGCTTGGTCCACTTCACCTGGAGGCCGGTGATCACCCCGGCAAAGACCCGCATCGTGCCCTCGGGGAGCTCTGTGATCTCGGCGAGGGATGCGTCGGCCCTGCGGCGCAGCGCGGCCTCGAGGCCGAGGAGCGGGTGGTCGGACACATAGAGGCCGAGCATCTCCTTTTCGTGCGCGAGTCGCTCCTTCTTGTCGAACTCGACGTCGGGGATCTCGAGCGGTTGGTCGAACGCCGGCGCGAGGCCGTCGGCGTCGCCGAAGAGCGAGAGGACGCCCTGTTCGCGCTCGCGACGCCTCGCGATGATCTGGCCGGCGATCAGCTCGTGGACGTGGAGGAGACCCTTCCTCGTGTGGCCGAGCGAGTCGAACGCACCGGCCCGGATGAGCGCGTCCATCGGCTGCTTGTTGAGGCACGTGATCGGTACCCGCTCGCAGAAGTCGACGAAGTCCGCGAACGGGCCCCTGGCCTCGCGCTCGGCGACGATGGCATCGGCAACCGAGGTGCCGACGTTGCGCACCGCGGCGAGGCCGAAGAGGATGGCGCCCTTGTCGCCGCTCTCACCGACGACCGGGGTGAAGTCCGCGGCGGAGCGGTTCACGTCGGGGACCGAGACGGTGATCCCCAGTGCCCGGCACTCGGCGAGGTAGACGCCCGCGCGGTCGAGGTTCTCCCGCACGCTCGTGAGGAGGGCCGCGAGGTACTCGGTCGGGTAGTTGGCCTTCAGGTACGCCGTCTGGTAGGCGACGAACCCGTAGCCGAAGGCGTGCGCCTTGGGGAAGGCGTAGTCGGCGAAGGGCTCGATGATGTCGAACCACTGCTCGCCGAGCTCGCGGGTGTAGCCGTTCCGCTCGACGCTCTCGACGAAGCGGACGCGCTCTTTGCGCATGATCTCGCGGACCTTCTTCCCGCAGGCCTTGCGGAGGTTGTCCGCCTCCGCGAGCGAGTAGCCCGCGAACTGCTGGGCGACCCGCATCAGCTTCTCCTGGTAGATCATGAGCCCGAAGGTGTCCGAGAGGACGGGCTCCGCGTCCGGGTGGAGGTACTCCACCTTCTTGCGGCCGTTCTTCCGGTCGGCATAGTCGAAGTGCATGTTCGCCGCCATCGGCCCCGGGCGGTAGAGGGCGACGAGCGCGGCCACGTCCTCGAAGCAGGTGGGGGCGAGCGAGCGCATGAGGGTGCGCATGGCGGCGCCTTCGAGCTGGAAGACCCCCACCGAGTCGCCGCGCCGGAGCAGCTCGTAGGTCGGCTCGTCGTCGAGCGGCACGTGGTCGACGTCGAGGTGGATGCCGCGGGTCTTCCTGATCAGCTCGATGGTGTCGGAGATGACGTCGAGGTTGCGTAGCCCGAGGAAGTCCATCTTCAAGAGGCCGAGGTCCTCCACGCCGTGCATCTCGTACTGGGTGACGATCGGAGCGTCCTCGGGTGTCCCGCCCGGATCGGGCTTGCGCTGGACCGGCAGGTACTCGGTGAGCGGGTCCTTCGTGATGACGACGGCCGCCGCGTGGATGCCGTCTTGTCGGCGGAGGCCCTCGAGTCCCTTGGCCACGGTGGCGACGCGTGCGACGTCGGGGTCCTCCGCCACCATCTGGCGGAGCTCGGCCGCCACCTTCCAGCCGTCCTCGTAGCCGGCCGGCGGCTCCTCGGCGACGCACGCCCACAGCGGCGTGTCGCGGCCCATCACGAGCGGCGGCATGGCCTTGGCGATCCGGTCGCCGACCGCGTAGGGATAGCCGAGGACGCGCGCCGCGTCGCGCACCGACGCTCGGGCCTTGATCGTCCCGAAGGTGATGATCTGCGCGACGTGGTCGCGGCCGTAGCGCTCGGCCGCGTAGCGGATCATCTCGTCACGGAAGCGGGAGTCGAAGTCCATGTCGATGTCGGGCATCGAGAGGCGCGAAGGGTTGAGGAAGCGCTCGAAGAGCAAGTCGTAGCGGATGGGGTCGAGCTCGGTGATGCGCAGGCAGTACGCGACCGCGCAACCGGCTGCCGAGCCGCGGCCGGGGCCGACACGGATCCCGTGCTCCTTGGCATGGCGGATGAGGTCCCAGACGATGAGGAAGTAGGCGGAGAACCCCATGTCGTCGATGACCTCGAGCTCGTAGCCGAGCCGCTCGGTCACGACGTCGGGCAGCGGCTCCCCCCACCGCTTCTTCGCACCGTCGAAGGTGAGGTGCGTCAGGTACTCGCCCGCGGAGGCGAACTCCGGCGGCAGCGGGAAGTCCGGGAGCTTGGGGGTGCCGAGCTCGATGCGCACGTCCGCGCGCCGGGCGATGAGCAGCGTGTTGTCGCAGGCCTCCGGGAGCTCGCCGAACAGGCTGCGCATCTCCGCGGCGCTCTTCAGGTAGTGGCCCGAGCCCTTGAACTGGAAGCGGCCCGGCTGGTCGATCGTCGCCTTGGTCTGCACGCAGAGGAGCGCGTCGTGGGCCTGCGCGTCCTCCGGGCGCGTGTAGTGGCTGTCGTTGGTCGCGAGCAGCGGCGCGCCGAGCCGCCGGGCGATCTCGACGAGCTGCGGGGTGACCCGGTGCTGCTCTTCGATGCCGTGGTCCTGGAGCTCGACGAAGAGGTTGTCCTTCCCGAAGATCTCCTGGAGGCGGCCCGCCTTTTGGAGCGCATCGTCGAAGTTGCCGGCGAGGAGGCTCTGCGCGACGTGACCGCCGAGGCAGCCCGTCGTGGCGATCAGGCCCTCGGCGTGGTCTGCCAAGAGGTCCCAGTCGACCTTCGGCTTGCGGTAGTAGCCCTCGAGGAACGCGCGGCTCGAGAGCTTGATCAGGTTGGCGTAGCCCGCGTTCGACTCTGCGAGGAGGGTGAGGTGGTACCAGGCCTTCCTGCCGCCCTCGACATCGCCGCCCGTGTCGTCGACCGTGGTGCCGCGCACGTTGATGCGCTCGTCGCGCCGCTCGTAGGCCATGTACGCCTCGGTGCCGAGGAGCGGGGTGATGCCCGCCTTCGTGCACGCGGCGTAGAAGGGGAGGATCCCGTACATGTTGCCGTGGTCGGTGATGCCGAGCGCGGGCTGCCCGTCGGCGACGGCTGCGGCGACGATGTCGTCGATCCGGCTCGCGCCGTCGAGGATCGAGAACTCGGTGTGGACGTGGCAGTGCGCGAACGACCGTGTGGGATCTCCGCGCGCGCCGCTGCTCTCACTCACGAGTTGTTGTCCTCTCCTTGGTGCGACGGTCCATCCTGCCAGCCCGCGGGAGGCTGTGCCCGGCAAGTCCGGGCCCCTGACCTGGGCTTTCATCGGTTGGCCCCGGCGGCGGCGACCTCCCACCGCTCGACTACCTCCCCACCTGCGACGGCGTGGAGCTGCCGCGCGAGGTTGACCGCGGTGCAGACGTGGTTCGGCACGACGGCGACCCGTTCCCCCAAGCGCAGCGGGGGGTGGCCGGCGGCGAGTGTGGCCGTCTGGTCGACCACGGCGTGGTGTTCCCAGAGCCCCGTCACCCGTGCCGCGGGCCGTCCGGGCAGAAGACCGTGGCCCGGCGCCCAGGCCGGGCGGTCGGGCCCCAGGACCTTGGAACCGGCGTCGAGCACCGCCCGTGCCGGTGCCGGCGTGCTCACCACCGTCGCCAGCGCGGCGAGGGCGACGTCGTCGGGCGCGCAGGTGCCGAGGGCGACCTGCTGCGCGTCGTTGAAGACGTAGACGCCCGGACGGAGCTCGCTCACGCCCGCACCGGGCGGCCCGGCAGCGGTGGGCGTGCTGCCGCCGCTCCTCACCGGGCAGGGCAGTCCAGCGGCTTCCAGCACCGACGCCGCCTCGGCCAGCGCCCGTGCCTCGTCGGCGCGTGCGGCGTTGGCCATGCCTGGCGCGTAGCTGTGGCCCGGGAACGTGAACACGCCGCCGAGCTCCAGGCCGACCCTGCCGACCGCCGCGGCAACGGTGACCGCGTCGGCGCCGGCAACGCCGGTGCGGCGGAGGCCGCAGTCGACCTCGACGAGCACCCGGAGCCCGGCGGAGCGCCCCACCGCGCGGCCGAGGAGCTCCACCGCCTCGACGGAGTCCGCCCCGACCGAGAGCCGCACCTGCTCGGAGAGGGCGGCCACGCGGTGGGCGATGTCGTCGTCGGCCCACAAGGGGTAGGCGACGAAGAGGTCATCCGCGCCGTGGTCGGCGAAGACCTCCGCCTCCCCCAACGTCGCCACCGTGAGGCCGATCGCCCCCGCCGCCAGCTGGCGTGCGCCCAGGGACGGGCACTTGTGGGTCTTCGCATGGGGGCGAAGGGCGACCGCTGCCTCTGCGGCGCGCCGGGCCATCGCCTCGACGTTCCGGTCGCAGCGCTCGAGGTCCACGACGAGGGCGGGGGTGGGGACCGGCGCCGCGAAGCGTGTCGTCACGTCGATGTCGTAGCACGGCGCTGCGCCACCGGCGACGGCCGGGCGGGAGCTGCAAGCGCCCTGCGGAATTCCACGCGCCGGCCGGTTGCCACCATCCCAACGGGGGTAGGGCGCCCCACGGTGACCCGTGACGCCATCACGACGCTCGTCCAAGCGCTCGCGGGAGGACTCCTCGTAGTGGCCTTCGCCCTGCTCGGCCGTGCCCTCGAGCCCAAGCGGCTCGCGGGCGTCTTCTCCGCGGCCCCCTCGATCGCGATCGCGGGGCTGGTGGTGACGGTCCTCGCGCTGGGCGACGGGCCGGCCTCGCGGGCCGCGCGCGGGATGCTCTTCGGCGCGGCCGGCTTCGTCGCGTTCTCGCTGCTGGTACGGCCGCTCATCGTCCGCGTGGGCGCCGTGGCGGCGTCGGTGGTGGGGTGCGGCGCCTGGGTGCTGGTCGCCGTCGGGGGCTACCTGCTCGCCTTCCGGTGAGCCTGCTCGACCGGGAGGGCTTCGAGCCGGTGGTCGGGCTCACGCTCGGAGACATCCGACGCATCCCGCTTCGGGACCTCGCGATCCGCTTCGCCTTCGGCGTGGGCATCTCCACGGTGGCGTCGCTGATCGCGCTCTTCGTCGGAGTGCGCGCGGGCGGGCTGATGCTCGCCTTCCCCGCCATCCTCCCCGCGACCCTCACGCTCCTCGTGCAAGAGGAGTCCGAACGGAAGGCCGCGGACAACGACCTCGGCTCGGTGCTCGGTGCGCTGGGCCTCGCGGCGTTCGCAGCGACCGCGTGGTGGCTGCTTCCGAGAGACGGGGCGCCGATCGGCCTCGCGGCGGCCGGGCTCGCTTGGCTCGGGACGTCGACCGGCTGCTACTTCGCGGTTCGGGGGATCGCCGCACTGCGGTGGCGGCGGGATCAGCGCTCGAGCTCTGCCCAGACGAGCTTCCCGTCGTAGCGCGGCGCGGCACCGGTGGCTCCGCTCGCCATGTCGGCTCGACCTTCGCGGAAACGCTGACACATGATCTTGCGCCCGGACATTGCCAGTCACCGCGGCTCGGCAAACATGGATCCGTTCCCCGAACCGGGGCCCGACCCCGCACGTCCGGGGCTTCGGTGCGGTGCGGGTCGGGGGGCGCTCCTAAGGGCGGCGCAGCGGGCGCAGACGGCTACCCCGGGCAGGGCCTGGAGCCGCTCGAAGGGGATCTCCCCGCCGCAGGCGCTGCACCGCCCATAGCTCCCCTCACGCACGCGCACGAGGGCGGCGTCGAGGCGGGCGAGGGCGGCCCGCGCGACGGAGAGCAGCGCCGTCACCCGGGCCCGCTCGAACCCGACGGTCGAGCCCTCCGCGTCGTGCTCGTCGTCGGGGCCCGCATCCGTCGACTCCCCGATGGCCGCGAGCTCTTGCTCGAGGTCCTCGACGACTCTTGCGGCGTCGACCCGGGCCGCCGCGAGCTCCTCGTCGTGGGGCACTGCCACGAGAGGAGATCCTCGCACGGCGAGTGGGAGGTCACGCCGGACGCGACGGAGGTCGCAGACCCAGGCGGGATCGGCCCCACCCGTCCCCCGCTAGCGTCAGCACCGAGGAGCGAAGGAGGGAGACGAGCATGGCAAGCAGCGTGGAGAGCACAGCGTCCGTGGAACCCGTCGTGTCGTTCAACGACATGGGGCAGAACATCCACCAGTACGGGTCGGCCGCCGTCGACTTCGAGCAGCGGGTGACATTCCCCCGCCTTCGTGCCTACCGCCTGGCGCGTACGAAGGCGGCCCTGCAGCGCTCCGAGCTCGGCGCACTCCTGTGCTTCGACGTGAACAACGTCCGCTACATCACCTCGACGGCGATCGGCGAGTGGAGCCGCGACAAGTTCGTCCGCTACACGCTGCTCGCGCGAGACGGTGAGCCGTACATCTGGGACTTCGGCTCCGCGGCCGTCCACCACCGTCTTTACGCGCCGTGGATCGACCCGGAGAAGTCGATGGGCGCGTTCACCTCGCTGCGCGGTGCGGTCGCGCCCGAGGCAAGGATCATCGAGCGGCTCGTCTCCGAGATCAAGGACCTGCTGCGCGACGCCGGGGTCACAGGAGCGCCCGTCGGCGTCGACACCTCGGACACCGCCCTCTTCCTCGCCCTCCAGGCCGCCGGCATCGACGTGCGCGACGGCCAGCAGGTGATGCTCGACGCCCGCGAGATCAAGTCCACCGACGAGATCCTGCTCCTCTCGCATGCCGCGGCGATGGTGGACGGCGCATACCAGGAGGTCGCCGAAGCGCTGAAGCCCGGCGTGCGGGAGAACGAGATCGTGGCCCTCGTGAACGAGTACCTCTACGCGCACGGCTCCGACGACGTGGAGTCGGTGAACGCCGTGTCCGGCGAGCGGTGCGTCCCCCACCCGCACAACTTCTCCGACCGCATCATCCGGCCGGGAGACCTCGCCTTCTTCGACGTCATGCAGGCCTTCAACGGCTACCGGACCTGTTACTACCGGTGCTTCGCCGTGGGGAAGGCGACCCAGGCGCAACAGGACGCGTACCGGCGCGCACGTGAATGGATCGACGCGGCCATCGACCTCGTGAAGCCCGGCGTCTCGACCGACGAGATCGCGAGGCACTGGCCGACGGCCCAGGAGATCGGTCTTGCGAGCGAGCGGGAGGCGTTCGGGCTGCAGTTCGGCCACGGCCTCGGCCTCGCCCTCCACGAGCGGCCGATCATCAGCAGGCTCAACTCGCTCGACGCCCCCGCGGAGATCAAAGAGGGGATGGTCTTCGCCCTCGAGACGTACTGCCCGGCGACGGACGGCTACTCGGGTGCGCGCATCGAAGAGGAGGTCGTCGTGACCAAGGACGGCCCTCGGGTGATCACGCGCTTTCCCTCCCAGACCCTCTTCGTCACCCACGAGTACTGATCTCGGCGGGGTCCCCGGGTGGGAAGCTGCCCGCCCGGACGGGCCCGCAAGAGGAGGCGCCATGCTGGTCAGCACGATGAACGACATTCCCGGGTACGAGATCACCGAAGTGCTGGGCGAGGTGTTCGGGCTGACGGTGCGGTCTCGCAACATCGGCTCGCAGATCGGGGCCGGGTTCAAGTCCCTCGTCGGCGGCGAGCTCAAAGGGATGACGAAGAACCTCGCCTCGAGCCGGGAAGAGGTCATGCAGCGCATGGCCGAGGAAGCGGAGGCGAAGGGTGCCGACGCCGTCGTGGCGTTCCGGTTCGACACCTCGGACATG
>JAJZMN010000224.1:13127-15359 GCA_021850345.1 Actinomycetes bacterium
GGCGTCCCCTGGAGATGAGGGTGGGCACCTCGAGCGACCCGTCTGCCCGGCCATCCCCCGGAGTTGCGCGATGACGGTCCTCGGCAACCTGGTGTGGCTGCTCCTGGCGGGTCTGTGGCTCGCGTCCTCCTATGCGCTGGCGGGCCTTCTGGCGGTCTTGACGGTCATCGGCATCCCGTTCGGGGTCCAGGCATTCAAACTGGCGGGCTACGCCCTCTGGCCCTTCGGGCGGGTGGTCGTGGAGACACCGCGTGCAGACCGCGCCGTCCGCGTCATCGGGAACGTGATCTGGTTCCTCCTCGGGGGCTGGTGGATCGCCCTCCTGCAGCTCCTCCTCGCGCTCGTGCTGTTCCTGACGGTGATCGGGATCCCCTTCGGCGTCGTCTCCTTCCGCATGGCGGTGCTCGCGCTCGTCCCGTTCGGCAAGTCGGTGGTCCCGGAGAGCGCCGTGCCCCCGGGCGCGCGGATCGTCGTGGGCCCCGCTCGCCGCCGGTAGCCGGACCGCTGCGCCGCCGGGTCGGTCGCCGAGGTCAGTCGCCCAGTTCGTCCCCGAGTCCCGTCACCTCCAACACCCGCCTCACGATGCCCTTCGCGCCGACGATCGTGACGCGGCATCCGGCCTTTCGGGCCGGCACTCCCGCCCGCGTCCTCTACGCCTCTACTGGGCGAGGGACCGGTCCCAGCGGTCGTCACGGTCACGCTTCGCGCCCGAGACGGCGGCAGCGGTCGCCACGTCGACGGCGACCGTCCGCACCGCGCGGAAGAGGAAGTACGCGCTGGCGGCGAGGGGCGCGAGCATGATGACGAAGGTCCATCGCAGCCCGGTGTCTCCCCCTCCGAGCAGGTCCGACAGACCGCCGAAGAGCAACGGCGCCAGTGCTTGTGCAGCAGAGCGGATGAGCGTCCGGACCCCTTCCGCCCTGCCCCACAACGCGGCGGGCATGATGTCGAGGCGCGCGGCATCGATCGGCGGGTTCTGCGCCGAGAGCATCATGGCCGCGAGCACCACGTAGGGCAGCGCGGTGAGCACGCTCGTGCTGAGCAGCGCCGGGACGAACAAGAGCGGCGTGAACGCGGCCGCGATCGCCGCGACGAGGACGCGGCCGTGGAGCCGGCCTCTTCGAAGCAGCCGGTCTCCGAGCGGACCGCCGAGGAGCACCCCGGCACCCGCGCCCGCACCGACGACCAGCATGAGGAGGTTGGCGAGTGCCTGGTTGACGTGGTACTGCCCCTTCGCGAACTCGACGCCGAAGGTCTGCACGCCGGCGAGGAAGTAGTAGCCGAGCGCGCCCGAGACGATCAGCAAGATGTTGGTGCGGACCCGAAGGACGTACCGGGTGGCTGCAAGGAGCCGCATCTTCGTCGGGTCCGCGCCGGCGAGGCGCAGGTCGGGCGGGATGCGGCGCTCGATCGCCACCCGTTGCGCGTCGGTGACCTTGCCGGCCTTGCCCTTTTCCGCCTCCTTCTCGGACTCTTTCTCGGATCCGGCGGGAAGTGGCTCGGTGCCGGGAAGGGGGAAGAACGCCTTGCCGCGGGCGGGCTCGGGAAGTCGGATGACGAACCAGGCCAGCGCCAGCGCCGGCACGGCGAGCGCGGCGAACGCCAAGCGCCACGAGAGGGCCGCCAGGTCCCCGGTCACCACGAACCCGATGCCGCCCCCCGCGAGCTCGCCGATGCCGATGAAGCTGTAGATCCGCCCGCGCTCGATGTCGTGGAAGAAATCGCCGACGAGCGATGCCGTCACCGGCCCCGCGGACGCCATCACGATGCCAAGGGCGAGGCGCGCGAGGAGCAGCTCGCCGAACGAGGACGCCGTCGCGCTCCAGATCATCGCGGCACCCCAGAGCAGGACGGAAGCCGACAGGACGGTCGTGCGGCGCACCCGGTCGGCGAGGACCCCGAACGGGACCGAGGCGACGGCCCCGACCACCGAGCTCAGGGCCACCAGGAGACCGATGTCGGTGTTGTCGATGTGGAGCGACGAGCGGAGCTGCGTCGCAGACGCCCCGACCGTCGCGATGTCGGCGCTCGCGAGCGCCCCGACCGCCGCCAGGATCACCACCACCCTGGTGCGCTCCGGACCGCCGATCGCCTTCTCCACGCGGCGGTGCGCACCCCGGACGGCGCGCGTGGCGAGCTGGGAGACCACCTCGCGGTTGGCACGCTCCGACATGGCCCTTCGTCTCCGAGCTCTCGGTCACACAGAGCCCGGCGGTGCTCGGGCCCCAGGTG